>NZ_JBFTLQ010000029.1:0-124687 GCF_056396525.1 Cupriavidus sp. 05T41 | reverse complement strand
CCTTCGTCGAGGCGCTGCGCCTGTTCGCGATCGGCTGGTCCTGGGGCGGGGCGCACAGCCTGGCGGTGCCGTACCACGTGCAGACCATGCGGCCGGCGGGCAGCTGGCCCCCCGCCGGCTGGGAGCACGCGGGTGAACTGGTGCGCCTGTATATCGGGCTGGAGGACACCCGTGACCTGATCGCCGACCTGCGCGCGGCCATGGAAGCGAAGCTGGTGGCCTGAGCAGGCCGGCCCCCCCCCCGGAACAGAGAACGGCCCCGTCTTCGCCAGACGGGGCCGTTCTCTTTTGCGGCAGGCCCGGAGGGTCAGAACTGCACGCTGGCATTGGCCAGGAAGGTGCGCGATGCGCCTGGCAGCACGAAGCCGTCGTAGGTGGTGGTCCAGAAGCGCTTGTCGGCCAGGTTGGTGACCGCGGCGCGCAGCGTGACGGCCTTGCCGGCGACCTTGGTCAGGTAGCGGGCGCCGAGGTCCACCGTGGTGTACGAGGGCACCTTCTGCGTGTTGGCCGAGTTCACGTACATGTCGCCGGTGATCTTGGCGCCGGCCGACAGCGTCAGGCCGCGCAGGAACGGGGTGTCGTACTCGATGCGGGCGGTGGCGATGTATTGCGGCGTGGCGAACACGCGATTGCCGTTGACGGCCGGATCATCCACGCCGGTCGCCTTGGCGTTGAGCCACATCACGCCGCCCAGCAGGCGGAAATCGCGCGCGAAGCGCACCCAGCCGCTGGTATCCAGGCCGGTGAAGCGCTGCGTGCCGTCCTGCACGAACACGTTCGACGTATTGGTGTATTCGTAGCCACGGTCCACGCGGAACAGGGCCACGCTGGCGCCCCAGTCGCGGCGCTCGGTCTTGAAGCCAAGCTCGTACTGCTTGCTCTTGAGCGGGCCGTAGACCTGCGGGTAGTTGGCGTTGGTGATGCTGGCCGAGCCGCCTTGCTCGAGCGCCTGCACGTAGCTGAAGTACACGGTCGAGAAGTCGTCCGTCTTGTACATCAGCGCCACGGTCGGCGAGACCGGGCTGGCCTTGTAGCGCGAGGTGGTCTGCGCCGAGGTGTCGTAGTTGCTCTGGGCGAAGTCCGTATAGCGCAGGCCGGCCAGCACCGAGAAGCGCTGGGTGAACTGGATGGTGTCGCTCAGGTACAGCGACTTCTGCGTGATCTTGTAGTCGCGGTAGGGCATGTAGTCCGTTCCCACGCCTGGCTGCTCGGGCAGCAGCACCGGGTTGTACAGGTTGCTCTGGCCCAGGTAGATGCCGTTGCCGCCGATGCCCGAGTCCAGTTCGCGCACCTGCGTCTGGTAGCCCACGCCCGCCACCACTTCATGCTTGATGCCGCCGGTGTCGAACTTGCCCTGCACCATGGCATCGTAGGCCTGGTAGTAGTAGGCCGTCTTCCATTTGTACTGCGTGTCGGCGAAGTTGCCCGCCGCGTCCTCGACAAACAGGAAGCTGTCCGCGTTCAGGCGGTTCTGGCGCACGAAGCGGTACTTGAAGCTGGCCTTCCATGCGTCATCGATGCGGTAGTCGAGGCCCGTGCCGACGGTCGTCATGTCGGTCTCGTGCGTCGAGTACGGCTGCGCCAGGTTGCGCGCCACCTTGCTGGCGCTGGGCACGGACACGTCCGAGGCAAACGACATGCCGAAGATCGTGCCGCTGGTCTTGCGCTTCCAGTACATGACGTCGGCCGACCAGGTCAGGTCAGGCGTGATGCGGAAGTCCGTGGCCAGCGAGAACACCTGCCGGCGCACATGCACGTTCGGGTCGACCGAGTTGCCGTCCTCGTTGACGGCATTGATGCGGTAGCCGAACCGGTCGTCCACGCCGAAGCGCCCGCCCACGTCCAGTTTTTCGCTCCAGATGTTGTTGGCCTGGTAGCCGAAGGTGAACTGGCGATAGGGCGTGTCGGTCGGGCGCTTGACCACGTAGTTGATGATGCCGCCCGGCGAACCGAAGCCGTACATGAAGCCGGACAGGCCCTTGAGCAGTTCCACCTGTTCGAACGGCTCCAGCGGGATGTCGGTATCCCAGGCGACGAAGTTCTGGCCGTCGACCTTGGTGCCGTTGAGCGGGTCCACGCGCATGCCGCGCACCGCGAAGTACGAGTTCTCCGTGCGGGTGTTGTCGCCGAGGATGGACACGGACGGGTCGTACTTGAAGACATCGTTGGCGGTCAGCGCCATGCGGTCCTGGATCTCCTCGCTGGTCACGCCCACCACGGAGAACGGCGTGTCGACCGGCTTGCGGTCGCCCAGCGCGCCACCGCTGACGCGCTCTACCTTGACCGGGTCGGTGCTGCGCGCGGCAGTGACGGTGGCGGTCGGCAGGGTGGTGTCGGCGGATGCCGCGGTCTGCGCCTGGGCAAGGGCCGGCAGCGCGCCGAAGGCGAGGGTCAGGCCCAGCACTGCGCTCGCGATGGGCGAGAGGCGAAGCGCGGGCGCGCATGCGGCGGCGCACCCTTGCGAAGGGTGGAGGTTAGACATGGAGGGTGAATCCTAGGAAGGTTAAGGTGGGCCTGCCTGCGGACAGGCCCGGACGGTTATGGCGAAAAGCCTGGAAAGGGGCTGTGCGGCGCCCGGCCCCGGGTCAGGAAGGCTCGGCTACCGAGGCCGGCACCTTGGCCGCCGCGGGGTCGCCGCGCGCGGGCAGCGCCCAGACCGAATGGGGCGGTCCGTTGCGGGCGCGGCGGCGCGTGACCAGGGCCAGCACGGCAAAGCCGCAGGCCAGCGCCAGCGCGCCGAGGTCGAAGCCGGCCACGGCCCAGTGGCCTGCCAGCGCGGCGGTCCAGAGGTAGTCGCCCGTTACCAGCGCGTTGACCACCGGCACCAGCAGCGCGCCGGCGGCGGCGACCCACAGCAATTCGATGGCGGCCCGCGCCGGGGCACGCAGCAGCGCCCACGCCAGGGCGACGAAGAAGACCGGGAAGTAGCTCCAGCCGGCGGTGCGTCCGGGCCAGATCAGGGCGCCGCAGAAGGCCGCGGCCACGCCGATGCAGCATCCGATGCACACGCCCACGGTGGCCTGCGCCAGCAGGCGGTGCACGCGCGGCTGATCTGCCTTGCGGGTCTTGCGGCGCGACTCGATCCACAGCAGGTTGCCGGAATAGAACAGGAAGGCGCCGGCCAGGCCGGCCAGCAGGTAGACCAGGCGCAGCGCGAGGTCGCCATAGGTGCCGAAATGCAGGGCGTAGATGGTGCTGTAGATGGCGTGGTTGCCGTCGCGCCCGCCGGGTGTCTGGTTGGCCAGCACCTTGCCGCTGTCGTCGCGGCCGGCGGCGGCATGTACCGAGACCGAGCCATAGTTGCCGAGCGCGCGCGTGGTATCGCCGCGGATCTCGATCAAGGCATTGGCGTCGCCGTAGTGCTGGTAGCGCAGCGACAGCGGGGTGAAACGCTCGCCCGCGCGTTCGCGCGCGGCGGCCATCAGCGTGGCCGCCGGCAGCATCTGCGCCGGCTGCCCCGCTGCCTTCAGTTCGGGCGAGGCGGTGGTCATGCGCGGCAGGGCTTCGAACAGCTTGCCGTCGAAGGCCAGCACGTTGAAGACCATGACCAGCACCATCGCCAGGCACAGCACGGCGCCGGTGATGGCGAACACCAGGTGGAAGGGCAGGCTGAACAGGCCGACCACGTTGTGCGCATCCATCCAGAAGCGCTTGAGGTTGCGGCCCGGCCGGATCGCGAACAGGTCCGGCTTCAGGCGCGGCAGGTGCAGCAGCACGCCCGACACCAGCGCCAGGCCGTACAGCACCGAAATCGCGCCCATGAAGTAGTTGCCCGCCACGGGCACGCCCAGCGTGTAGTGCAGGCTGTTGAGGAAGGCGGCCAGTTCGCCCTGGCTCGCGTCGAGCGAAGTGTCCCTGGGCGTGTTCCTGCCGGCTTCAAGCTTGGCCGAGCTGCTGGTCTGCCACTCGCCGTCCTTGTCCTGCCAGTAGGCGGTGAACTCCGGCTCGTGCACGGTCGGCAGCGTGACGTAGGCGCTGTCGGCGCTTTTCGGGTGCGCCGCCACCAGCTCACGCATGAAGCGGTCGAGGGCGGCCGGGTCGCTCTCCTGCGCCACCGGGCGGTCGGCCACGGAGCGGTGCGGCGACTGCCAGGTATGCAGTTCTTCGTGGAAGACGGTGATGGCGCCGGCGAAGAAGGCGATGAAGAGGGCCCAGCCGGCCATCAGGCCGACCCAGGTATGCAGGGTCTGGTAAAGGCGCAGCGTTGCAGCTTTCATGTGTTGGTCCCGATGCCCCGTGTCATGCCGCGCCGGCGGCCAGCAGGCGCCAGGCCCACAGCGCGCCGAAGGCGGCTGCGTTGCCCGCCGCCAGCCACAGCCAGGCGGCGCGGCTGCTGCGGAACAGCAGCGCGGCACTGATGATGACCACCCACAACGGCAGGCAGGCCAGCAGGGCGCCTATGGCGCCGCTCTCCCAGCCGCCCGGCAGCCAGATCACGGACAGCGCGCACAATGCGACGGAAAGGGGCAGGCCAAGCAGGGTGCCGGCCAGCCATTTCGTACCCATGCCCGGCTGGGGCTTGCGCGGGGTGCGCACGGTTGCCGCGGTCATCGGGTCACCCCATGCTGGCGCCGGCGGCGGGCATCGAGATAGGCGCCCGTGAATGGCCACAGCGAGAGGCCGGTGCCGACCGTGGCCAGCGTGGCCGCGATGGCGCTGGGCCAGCCTTGCAACGTGCTCCACGCCCATGCGGAGACCGCGATGGCCAGCGTCGCCGTCCAGCAGAGCCATGTGCCGCGGCTACGCGCCGCGCCTGCCGCGAACGAGGACAGGAGGCGCTGGTTGGGCGAGGCAAGATAGAAGCAGCAGGCGCCGCCCAACCCTAGCAGCGCGGCAAGCACTTGCATGACAGGTTCATAGCATTTAAGTAAAGGCAAATGATAATGATTCCGATTTAAACTTGCAAGCGCTGCGCATGTGATGCTGCCGGCCGCGCGCGCTGGCGCTACCGGTTCAGGCTGGTACGGGGGGTGGGATACGGGGGGTGCGGGAGGATGCGGGAGGCGAACCCCCGGCATGGCGCCGGGGTGCCGCGGCCGAAGGCCCGGGGGGCCAGGGCCTGGAGGCCGGATGCGGGCGGAACGCCCGGCCGGTCAGCGCGGGAACAGTTGCAGCAGGCCGTCCAGGCCGACATGGTTGAACGCCACGCTGGCCTGCGCGCGCACCACGGGCTTGGCGCGGAAGGCCACCGACAGGCCGGCCACGGCCATCATCTTCAGGTCGTTCGAGCCGTCGCCCATGACGATGGCTTGCGCGGGTTCGGCGCCGATCTGCTCGCAGACCTCGCGCACCGTGCGCGCCTTGACGTCGGCGTTGACGATCTCGCCCAGCACCTGGCCCGTCAGCTTGCCGTTGACGATCTCGAGCGTATTGGCGCGGGTGACGTCGAGCTTGAGGCGGGCTTTGAGCTTCTCCGTGAAATGCACGAAGCCACCCGACACCAGCAGCGTGCGCAGACCCAGCGCCTGCACGGTCTGCAGCATGTTTTCCGCACCCGGCGACAGGCGCAGCCGCTCTTCATAGACGCGGTCCAGCACGCTGGCGTCGAGTCCCTTGAGCAGCGCCACGCGGCGGCGCAGGCTCTCGTTGAAGTCCGTGATCTCGCCGCGCATGGCGGCCTCGGTGATGGCGGAGACTTCGGCCTTGAGGCCGCAGAAATCGGCGATTTCGTCGATGCACTCGATGGTGATCAGCGTGGAGTCCATGTCCATCGCCACTAGGCGGAAGTCCGACAGCCTGCGGCCGGCCGGCACCATGGCCCAGTCGATCGCGCGCGGGCCGCAGTAGGCATCCAGGGCCTCGCGCAGGGCGGGGGTGAGCGGGGCGCAGTCGTCGGCGGCGGCGACGAACTCCGTGCGCGCAGCCAGTTGCGGCGCCTGGGCCAGGGAACGCAGCGCGTCGAGATCGGCGGCGCCGATCGGCGCGAGACTTTGAAGAATCAGGGGCATGGCGTGGATGCGGGCGCGCGGCGCGCGCCCGGTGGCGTTGGGTCCGGAAATGCAGGCCGCCTCGGCGGCCAGGACCCGTATTGTAGACGCCCGCGCGCCCCGGGGGCGCCTGGCGCCGCCCGGGGCTCGCGCCAATGCCTCAGCGCTGCGCCATCGTCATGTAGTCGAGCGTCAGGTTCGACAGCGCGCGCACGCCGTTGACCAGCGCCGGTTCGTCCACATAGAACTCGGGCGAGTGGTTGGAGGCCGCCTTGGTCACATCGGTGCCCTTCGGCGTGACGCCGAGGTTGAAGAACAGGCCCGGCACCTTTTCCTGGTAGAAGGAGAAATCCTCGGAGGCGGTGGCCTTGGGCGCGATCATCCAGTTGCCGTCGCCGGCCACGCGCTTGAGCGTGGGCGCCATCTTGTCGGTCAGCGCGGGCTGGTTGACGGTGGCGTTGTAGAGCTCCACCACCTTGAAGGTGGCTTCGGCGCCGGCGCTGGTGGCGATGGCCTCGGTGGTGCGCTTCATGCGGGCATGGATGTCTTTCTTCATGCCTTCGTCATAGGTGCGCACCGTGCCCATCATCTCGACCTTCTCCGGCACGATATTCATGCGGTTGCCGCCGTGGATGGTGCCCACGGTGATCACCGAAGGCTCCAGCATGGCGTTGACCTGGCGGCTCTGGATGGTCTGCAGGCCCATCACGATCTGCGACGCCACCACGATCGGGTCGATCCCGCCCCAGGGTCGCGCGCCGTGGGTCTGGCGGCCCTTGACGTCGATCCAGAACTGGTCGGCGGCGGCCATCGACGGGCCGCTGCGCCAGGCCAGCTTGCCGGACTCGATGCCGCTGCTCACGTGCAGGCCGAAAATGGCGTCCACCTTGGGGTTGTCCAGCACGCCCTCGGCCACCATCTGCTTGGCGCCCCACGTATTGCTGCCGTTGGGCTCGAAATCCGCCGGGCTTTCCTCGGCCGGCTGGAAGATGAACTTGACCGTGCCCGGCAACTGGTCCTTCATGCCGGCCAGCACCTCGGCCGTCGCCATCAGTATCGCCACGTGGGTGTCATGCCCGCATGCGTGCATGACGTCCACTTCCTTGCCGAGGTACTGGCCCTTTGCCTTCGAAGCGAAGGGCACGTCGACGCGCTCCTTCACCGGCAGCGCATCCATGTCGGCGCGCAGTGCCACTACCGGGCCAGGCTTGCCGCCCTTGAGCACGCCCACCACACCGGTCCTGGCCACGCCCGTCTTCACTTCCATGCCCAGCTTGCGCAGGTGGTCGGCCACCAGCTTGCTGGTGCGCACCTCGTAGTTGCCGAGCTCGGGGTGCTGGTGGATATCCCGGCGCCATGCGATGAGCTGCGCCTCGACGGCCTTGGCGCGGGTGTCGATCTGCGCCTGCAGGCTGTCGGCGGACTGCGCATGCGCGGCGGGCGCCAGGCACAGCAGGCCGGCGGCCAGCGACAGGGCCGACACCGTCGCGCGCAGCGCGTGGCGGCTGGAAGGTCGGGAAAAACGGGCTTGGGATGCTGCCATGAGGTCTCCTCTCTGTGGTGTTGCCATCGATATTGTTTTGTGAAAGACGGGGGTGCGAAAAGCGGGCGGGCGGCGCGCGGAAACGACAGGGCGCCCTAGCGCATGCCAAGGCATGGCGCGGCGGCCTGCCCGCGGGGGGGCAGGCCGGGAATGGCAGGGAGCAGCCGCAAATGGCCGCAAATGGCCGCAAATGGCCGGAAAATGGCCGGAAAATGGCCAGGGCGCGGCTCAGTTCACGCGCAGGCTGTCGACCACCTTGTGCAGGAACGACTCGCAGGCCGCGAGCTGTTCGATTTCGACGTATTCGTCGGGCTTGTGCGCCTGCTGGATATCGCCGGGGCCGCACACCACGGCCGGGATGCCGGCGCGCTGGAACAGGCCGGCCTCGGTGCCGTAGGCCACCTTGTTGACATCGCGGTCGGCGGTCAGCGCGCGCACCAGCTGCGTGATGGCATCCTGCTCGGCGGCGTCGAGCGAGGGCGCCGCGGCGATCTTGCTGATGGCGAGGCCGGCGTCGGCATGTTCGGCGCGCATCTTCGGCAGCAGCACGTCGTTGGCATAGGCCTGGACGCGGGCGAAGATGGCTTCGGGATCGACCCCCGGCAGGTTGCGGAACTCGAACACGAACTCGCACAGTGCCGGGATGGTGTTGAGCGCGATGCCACCCTGGATGGTGCCGGTGGAGGCGGTGGTGAACGGCACGTCGAAGGCCTGGTCGTAGGGCCCCTTGGCCTTGAACTCGTCGGCGATGTCGCGGATGAAGCAGATCAGGCGCGCGGCGTATTCGATGGCGTTGACGCCCTTGGGCGTGAGCGAGGAATGCGCGGCCTGTCCCTTGACGCAGCAGCGATATGCATTGATGCCCTTGTGCGCCACGATCACGCGCATGCTGGTGGGCTCGCCCACGATGCAGCCGGCCGGGCGCACGCCGCGCTCGCGCAGCTCGGCCAGCAGGTAGGGCGCGCCCATGCAGCCGATTTCCTCGTCGAACGAGAGCGCGTAATGCACCGGCTCGCGCAGCCTGGCCTGCAGGATGGTGGGCAGCAGCGCCAGGCTGGTACCGATGAAGCCTTTCATGTCGCAGGTGCCGCGGCCGTACAGGCGGCCGTCGCGCACGACCGCCTTGAACGGGTCGGTGGTCCAGTTCTGGCCGTCCACCGGCACCACGTCGGTGTGGCCGGACAACACGATGCCGCCATCGGTGCTGCCGTCGGCGGCGGGCACGGTGACGAACAGGTTGGCCTTGTCGTTCTGCGGGTTGTAGCTCAGGTGGGGGCGCAGGCCCTTGGCCAGGAAGTGGTCGCGCACGGCCTCGATCAGGCCGAGGTTGGAGTGGCGGCTGGTGGTGTCGTAGCTGACCAGGCGCTGGGTCCAGTCGAGGGCGCTGCCGCGGGTGGCGGCTTCCGCAGGCTTGCTGAGAGTGTCGGCTTGCATGGCTTGTGGCCTTAGGTGAGGCTATGGGTAACGTGTTAAGCAAACGATGCTACACCGTGCCGGCCCGCGGGTCCATGCGCGTTGCACCATCGTGGCGCCGCCGCCCGCGTTGCGCGGGCGGGAAGCCATGCGGCGAGCAATGATCAGGCCAGCTGGCGCAACGTATGCTTGATGGTCTGCGCGCGCACCGCCACGTCGGCCATCTTGGCTTCGATGCGTAGCTTGTCCTGCCCGGCCAGCTTGATATGGCGGTTCTTCTGCACCAGGTCGATGATCTTCATGGCGTCGATCGGCGGATTCGGCAGGAACTGCATGCTGATGGCTGTCTCGCTGGCGTCGATCTTGCGCACGCCCAGCGGCACCGCGGCAATGCGCAGCCGGTGGGTCTCGATCAGCGCCTGCGCCTGCGCCGGCAGGCGGCCGAAGCGGTCGATCAGCTCTTCCTGGATATCGTCCACGCGCTCGGCCGTCTCGCAGTTGGCCAGGCGCTTGTACAGCGACAGGCGTTCGTGCACGTCGGTGCAGTAGTCGTTGGGCAGCAGCGCCGGCGTGCCGAGGTTGATCTCGGTGGTGGCCGCCAGCGGCGCCATCAGGTCAGGCTCCTTGCCCGCCTTGAGCGCTTTCACGGCCGCGTTGAGCATGTCGGTATAGAGCTGGAAGCCGATCTCGTGGATCTCGCCCGACTGCTTGTCGCCCAGCACTTCGCCCGCGCCGCGGATCTCCAGGTCGTGCATGGCCAGGTAGAAGCCCGAGCCCAGTTCTTCCATCTGCTGGATGGCTTCGAGCCGGCGCTGCGCCAGCTTGCTCAGGCCGTCCACGTCGTGCACCAGCATATAGGCGTAGGCCTGGTGGTGCGAGCGGCCGACGCGCCCGCGCAGCTGGTGCAGCTGCGCCAGGCCGAACTTGTCCGAGCGATGGATCAGGATGGTATTGGCGGTCGGCACGTCGATGCCGGTCTCGATGATGGTGGTGCACAGCAGGATGTTGTCGCGCCGCGCGACGAAATCGCGCATCACGCGCTCCAGCTCGCGCTCGTGCATCTGCCCGTGCGCCACGGCGATACGTGCCTCCGGCACCAGCTCGGCCAGCTTGGCGCGCTTGTTCTCGATGGTCTCGACCTCGTTGTGCAGGAAGTAGACCTGGCCGCCGCGCTTGAGCTCGCGCAGGATGGCCTCGCGCAGCACGCCGTCTTCCTCGCGCCGCACGAAGGTCTTGATGGCCAGGCGCTTCTGCGGCGCGGTGGCGATCACGGAGAAGTCGCGCAGGCCCTCGAGCGCCATGCCCAGCGTGCGCGGGATCGGCGTGGCGGTGAGCGTCAGCACGTCCACCTCGGCGCGCAGGGTCTTGAGCGCTTCCTTCTGGCGCACGCCGAAGCGGTGTTCCTCGTCGATGATGACCAGGCCCAGGCGCTGGAAGCGCACGTCGTCGGACAGCATCTTGTGGGTGCCGATCACGATGTCGGCGGTGCCGTCGTTGATCATCTTGATGGCGCCGTCGATCTCCTTCTTGGTCTTGAAGCGCGACAGCTCCACGATGCGCACCGGCCATTCGGCGAAGCGGTCGGAGAGGTTCTGGAAGTGCTGCTCGGCCAGCAGCGTGGTGGGCGCCAGCATGGCCACCTGCTTGCCGCCCATCACCGCGACGAAGGCCGCGCGCAGCGCCACCTCGGTCTTGCCGAAGCCCACGTCGCCGCACACCAGGCGGTCCATCGGCTTGCCCGAGGTCATGTCGGCGATCACCGCGGAAATGGCCGCGGCCTGGTCGGGCGTTTCCTCGAAGCCGAAGCTCTCGGCGAACTTCTCGTAGTCCCTGGGCGAGAGCGGGAAGGCGTGGCCTTCGCGCAAGGCGCGGCGCGCGTACAGGTTGAGCAGCTCGGCCGCCGTATCGCGGATCTGCTGCGCGGCGCGGCGCTTGGCGCGGTCCCACTGGCCGGAGCCGAGCGAGTGCAGCGGCGCGGTGTCGGGATCGGCGCCGGAATAGCGCGAGATCACGTGCAGCTGGTGCACCGGCACATAGAGCTTGCTGCCCTTCTCATAGTCCAGGTGCAGGAACTCTTCGTTGCCCTGGCCCAGGTCGAGCGTCACCAGGCCCTGGTAGCGGCCGATGCCGTGCTCGCTGTGCACCACCGGGTCGCCGATCTTGAGCTCGGCGAGGTCGCGCACCATCGAGTCGACCGCGCTGGCCTGTTCCTGCTTGCGCCGCCCGGTGCGGCGCGCCACGCCCGCGTAGAGCTCGGCTTCGGTGACGAAGACCAGCGGCATGCCGCCATCGGCCGCGGGCAGGGCGAAGCCGCTCTGCAGCGGCGCCACCGCGATGGAGAAGGGAGAATCGCCGGCCAGGAAGGCGGCGAAGTCATCCACCGGCAGCGGGCGCAGGCCGCTTTCGCCGAACAGTTGCAGCAAGGTCTCGCGGCGGCCGGCGGAATCGGCGCACATCAGCACGCGCCGGTCTTTCTTCAGCAGCAGCGCTTCGAGGTTGACCAGCGGATCTTCCGCGCGCCGGTTGACCGACACATCGGGCAATGCCTCGGCCAGCGGCGCGGCGTCGGTGGCGCCGGCCTGCAGCACCAGGCGCGCCAGCGGCTTGGCGGCGGCGAAGAACTGCTCGTCGGAGAGGAACAGGGCCGCGGGTGCGAGCAGCGGGCGCTCGCGGTCATGCCGCATGAAGTTGTAGCGCTGCGTGGTGTCGGCCCAGAAGCGGCGGATGGCGTCGGGCACGTCGCCTACGAAGGCGAGCTGGCTGCCCTCGGGCAGGTAGTCGAACGCGGTCGCGGTTTGCTCGAAGAACAGCGGCAGGTAGTACTCGATGCCGGCCGACGGTACGCCGTTGCCGATGTCCTTGTAGATCGGCGACTTGGTCGGGTCGCCCTCGAATATCTCGCGCCAGCGGCCGCGGAACGCGGTGCGCGCGGCCTCGTCGAGCGGGAATTCCCGGCCCGGCAGCAGGCGCACTTCCTTGACCGGATACAGGCTGCGCTGCGTGTCCGGGTCGAACGCGCGGATGGTCTCGATCTCGTCGCCGAACAGGTCGATGCGGTAAGGCAGCGCCGAGCCCATCGGGTAGAGGTCGATCAGCCCGCCGCGCACGCTGTATTCGCCGGGCCGCATCACCGCGCTCACGTGCTCGTAGCCGGCCAGCGTGAACTGGGCCTTGAGCGCGTTTTCGTCAAGCCGCTCGCCCTGCTTGAAGAAGAAGGTATAGGCCGCCAGGAAGGCAG
The DNA here is from genome assembly GCF_056396525.1 of Cupriavidus sp. 05T41. Classification (NCBI taxonomy): domain Bacteria; kingdom Pseudomonadati; phylum Pseudomonadota; class Betaproteobacteria; order Burkholderiales; family Burkholderiaceae; genus Cupriavidus; species Cupriavidus sp. 05T41. The sequence goes on along the minus strand of NZ_JBFTLQ010000029.1, from coordinate 112,566 downwards.
GTGGCGCCAGCCGGTAGAGCACGGTCTGCGCCGGCACCAGCATGATGTCGCACTGGCCGCCCTGGATATCGTGCAAGGTCGCCAGGCGCTCGGAGACCAGGTCCTGGTGCGGCGAAAAGCTGTCGTACGGCAAGGTTTCCCAGTCCGGCAGCAGCCGCACGCGCAGTTCCGGCGCGAACCAGGGGATTTCTTCGGCCAGGCGCTGGGCATCGGTCGCGTTGGCGCACACCACGGCCAGCATGGGCACGCGCTCGCGGTGCTGGCGGGCGTAGGCGGCCAGCGCCAGCGCATCGGCGGAGCCAGGCAGGCCGGCGACGGTATTGCGCTGGCCTGCCTTGACCAGGGGCAGGTTGGCGAAGGGGGCGGGGCGAATGGCTTCGGGCATCGGGTACGGACTGGCGGTTGGCGTGCTGCGCGCGCTGTAGGTGTTTGGGCCTGGACGGAAAACCGCACGCAATCATGCGAAAAAGGCGCGCACGAAAGAGACCAGGCATGAATGCGCGGCCACGCAACGGCAACGCCCCGCCGGCGTCGCGGGCGGGGGGTGGGCGGTGCATGCGCCGCCCGCAAAAGACAAACGGGCCGCACGCTTTCATCGGCTTTTATCGCCCGCTTGTCCGCGGGCGAAGGCCGTATTATAGAATGCGCACCGAATCCACGTTTCAAGAAGCACGTTTCCATCGCCGCGTTTCCACGGCCGCGCCTGCCTGCCCCCCGAGGGGGCGGAATCCGCCGGCCTTGCAGCGCGTCCTGTGCCCCGCACCCACCTTGCTCCTTGCGCTATCCGTGTCTGCCCGCCGTTTTGCCCTGATTCCCTGTGCCGGTACCGGCAGCCGCGCCGGCGGAAGCCTGCCCAAGCAATACCAGACCGTGGCCGGCAGGCCGATGATCTGGTACGCACTCGCCGCCTTTGCTGCCTGTGACGCCATCAGCGCCACCGCGCTGGTGCTGGCGCCCGACGACATGCCGCTGGAGTCGCGCTTCGGCGCCGATGCCTTTGCCGGCCTGCGCTTCGATACCGCCTTCGTGGGTGGCGATACGCGCCACGCGTCGGTGCTGGCTGGCCTGCATCACCTGGCGCAGCTTGGCGCGACCGATCGCGACTGGGTGCTGGTGCACGATGCCGCGCGTCCCGGACTCACGCCCGCCATGATTCACGCGCTGGTGCGCGCGGTGGAGGGCGAGGGCGGCGAGGAAGACGGCCCCGACGCCGCCATCGGCGGCATCCTGGCCGTGCCGGTGCCCGACACGCTCAAGCGCGCCAACCCGGCGCCCGGCCAGAGTGCGGTGGTGCGCATCGGCGCCACAGTCTCGCGCGAAGGCCTCTGGCAGGCGCAGACTCCGCAGATGTTCCGCATCGGCGTGCTGCGCCAGGCCCTGCAGGAGGCGCTGGCGGCCGGCGCGGTGGTGACCGACGAGGCCAGCGCCATCGAGCGGCTGGGCCTGCATCCGCGCCTGGTGAACGGTTCGCTGCGCAACTTCAAGGTGACCTATCCGGAAGATTTCGCGCTGGCCGAACTGCTGCTGGGCGATGCCGCCGCGGTCAAGTCCTGAACTGCATTGCCTGATCCCGAATCCCGAACTCGTCTTTTTCCTCAAGGAGTGACGCTTCCATGACCCCATTCGATATCCGCGTCGGCCAAGGCTACGACGTGCACGCACTGGTGCCCGGCCGCAAGCTCATCCTGGGTGGCGTGGACATTCCCCACGACCGCGGCCTGCTGGGGCATTCCGACGCGGACGCGCTGCTCCATGCCATCACCGATGCGCTGTTCGGCGCGGCCGGCCTGGGCGATATCGGCCGTCATTTCCCCGATACCGATGCGCGCTTTGCCGGCGCGGACAGCCGCGCGCTGCTGCGCGAGGCGGCCAGGCGCGTGCGCGAGGCCGGCTACGAGATCGGTAACGTGGATGCGACGGTGATTGCGCAGGCGCCCAAGCTGGCGCCGCATATCGGCGGCATGGTAGCTAACCTGGCCGAGGATCTCGAACTGCCCGCGTCGAGTTGCAACGTCAAGGCCAAGACCAACGAGAAGCTCGGTTTCGAAGGCCGTCAGGAAGGGATCGTGGCGCAGGCCGTGGTGCTGATCTGGCGCGGCGCGATCACGCCTTCGCAGGACTGAAGACGCGGCTCGGGGGAGGTCGCCTCCAGGGGCGCGCGGGTAGTGGCGGCGTTCAGCCCGCGGGCGCGGCGGCGCCTTCGGGCGGCACGGCGTAGATGTAGTCGATCAGCCCGGCCATCGGCCCCGAGCGCGCACCGGCCTCGGTGCGCTTGACGAAGCCCATCTGCTGGCACAGCTGGTTGGCCGATTTCATCTCCGGCATGGTACGCACCAGCAGCGCACCGGCGCCGATGTCGCGCGCGCGCTGGATGCATACCTGCATCAGCGTGCGGCCCAGGCCGAGTCCGCGGGCCTGCGGGCTGACCGCCAGCAGGCGTGCCTCGGGCAGGGCCAGCGTGATGGTGCTGCCGTCCAGCGCCTGCAGGGTGGCGCCCGGGTGGCAGAACAGCACCGCGCCGCTGACGCCGTGATCGGTCTCGGCCACCCACCATTCCATTTCCGATGTGTTTGCCGCCAGTACGGATTTCATGCCCTGCTGGAACGATGCACGGCAATCCTCCATGATATCCAGCTCGTACTGCCCGTAAGCCTGCTGGGTCACGGCGGCGATGTCGCCCCAGTCATGCACGGCGGCAAGCCGGTAGCGAAAGCGCGGGGAGGTATGCGAGGGGAGGGTGCTCATGGCGAAGGGGGGCGAAGGCTGTGACCTTGCTGGATTGTAGGCCCTTCGGAGCACAAATGCAGTCAGTGAATTACCGACTTGGCGCGTCGGCAACAAAAGCCGGCGCGGCGGGACGGCTAGCGCCGTCCCGCCCGTGGATGCTTACTCTGCAGCGATCACATTGGCGGCTGCCACGATCACGGCGGCGATGCGGCCCACGTCACGCAGTTGCTGCGCCGTCATGCCTTGCTCGTTCTTGAGCAGATGGTAGTGCGACTTCACGCAGAACTGGCACTTGCCGACGATGGACGCCGCCAGCGCGTACATTTCGAAGCGGCGCTTGTCCACGCCGCCGTGCGTGGCGTACGCGTTCATGCGCAGGCCCGCGGGCTGGCTGGCCAGGTCGGGATCGTCGGCCATCTCGATGTACGGATACCAGACATTGTTCATGCCCATCAGCGCGGCGGCGGTCAGCACCGCGTTGGTTTCCTCGGGCGAGAGCACGCCGGCGTTGCGGATCGCATCGACGAGCACGCGGCTCTTGGCGGCGAAGGCGGCGGCCAGGGCCACGGCCACGGCATCATTGCCCTCGAGCGAGGAGCGCACGATGGTGCCGTCGAGGTTCAGGCGGATATCCTTGGCGTAGTCAGGAATCAGGCCCTTAATCGTGCTGATGAATTCCATACAAATCTCCTATCGGTACGGGCTCAAAAAACCCGCCATGGCGGGTTTCGAGGCGCGGGCCGAAGCCCGCGCGCAGATCGCCGCAGGCCGCCGGCAATGCATCACCGGCAGCCTGCGCAGCATGCAAGCGGTGCGGCTGCTTACAGCGTGGCGCCACCAACGGCGCGGTTGCACGGGCACAGTTCGTCCGTTTGCAGGCCGTCCAGGATACGCAGGACTTCGTCCGGGTTGCGGCCGACGTTCAGGTTGTTCACCGAGACGTGCTGGATGACATTGTCGGGGTCGACGATGAAGGTAGCGCGCAGGGCGACGCCGGCAGCGTGGTCACGCACGCCCAGCTGGTCGATCAGCGAGCCGGTCACGTCGGCGAATTGCCACTGGTCCAGCTTGCTCAGGTCCTTGTGTTCGCGGCGCCATGCCAGCTTCACGAATTCGTTGTCGGTCGAGCCGCCCAGCACGATCGCGTCGCGGTCGGCGAAGTCGCCGTTGAGCTTGGCGAAGGCAACGATTTCGGTCGGGCACACGAAGGTGAAATCCTTCGGGTAGAAGTAAATGATCTTCCACTTGCCTTCGAACGACTTCTCGGTGATGTCTTCAAAGGCCGACTGGCCATTCTCTTCATGGTTGTTGAAACCCGGCTTGACACCGACGACGTGGAAGGCTTCGATCTTGTCACCAACGGTCTTCATAGACTGCTCCTGGATACGGTTGAAGAGAGACGCTCGCGCTGCCGGCCAGCCGGGGGGGCGGGCCGCAGCGCAACGAACATGGATTATGCGTCATCCCCGCAGGCTGGGCTAATTGATATTCTCAAAGAGCCCGATAGCCAGCGCGGGAAGTCCGCGCGACCGGCAGTGCGTGCCAGGCGAGTGCCGGCTGACGACGAATGCCACGAATGCCGGCAGACGATAGTGGCCGCCTGATATTGCGGCCCCGTGTCAGCCAGGGCGGGGGCGCGCCGCACGCGTCGCATCGACCCGCCCGCCAGGGGCGGCGTGCCGGAACCGGAAGTCTACTCCACCGGCGCGCGCGGCGGTTCAGGCGGTCTTGCCCGCCGGCGCCGCATAGACGTGCTGCCGGCCGGCGCGGAAGATCACCAGCGTGGCGACCAGCCCGCACGCCGCGGCGAACATCAGCCACAAGCCGGGCGCGGCCTTGTTGCCGGTGCTGTGGATCAGGTAGGTGGAGATCGCCGGCGTGAAGCCGCCGAACAGGGCCGTGGCCAGGCTGTACGCGAGCGAAAAGCCTGCCGTGCGCACCGCGGGCGGCATCACTTCGGTCAGCGTCACCACCATGGCGCCGTTATAGCTGCCGTAGAGGAAGGACAGCCACAGCTCCACCATCAGCAGGCGGCTGAACGACGGTTCTGCCACCAGCCACGACACCGCCGGGTAGGCCGTGACCAGCGTGGCGATGGTGAAGATGATCAGCAGGGGCTTGCGGCCCACGCGGTCCGACACGGCACCCATCAGCGGCAGCCAGATGAAGTTGGACAGGCCGATGCAGATGGTCACGACCAGGTTGTCGACATCGTCGAGCTTGAGCACGGTCTTGCCGAAGGTCGGCGTATAGGCCGTGATCATGTAGAACGACACGGTGGTCATCACCACCAGCAAGCAGCCGGCAACGATGATGCGCCAGTTCTCGGCCATCGAGCGGTAGATCTCGCTGATGCTGGGGCGATGCTTGCGCGTCTTGAACTCCTCGGTTTCCTCCAGCGAACGGCGGATCAGGAACAGGAAAGGCACGATCAGGCAGCCGATCAGGAACGGCACGCGCCAGCCCCATTCGCCCATCTGCTCGGGCGACAGCAGCGAGTGCAGTATCACGCCGAGCAGGCCGGCGAAGATCACCGCCACCTGCTGGCTGGCCGATTGCCAGGCCACGTAGAAGCCCTTCTTGCCGGGCTTGGCGATTTCGGCCAGGTAGACCGAGACGCCGCCCAGTTCCACGCCGGCCGAAAAGCCCTGCAGCAGGCGGCCCGCCAGCACCAGCAGCGGCGCGGCCACGCCGATCGAGGCATAGCCCGGCACGCAGGCGATCAGCAAGGTACCCAGCGCCATCAGCACCAGCGTCAGGATCAGGCCTTTGCGGCGGCCGTGATGATCGATATAGGCGCCCAGCACGATGGCGCCGAGCGGGCGCATCAGGAAGCCCGCGCCGAAGGTCGCGAGCGAAAGCATGAGCGAAGCGAACTCATTGCCGCTGGGGAAGAACGTCTTGGCGATGGCGGCGGCGTAGAAGCCGTACACCATGAAGTCGTACATTTCCAGGAAGTTGCCGCTGACGACACGGAACACGGTACGGAACCCGTGCTGCTGGGATGGGGAGCTTGACATGTGGCTGTCTCTCGCAGACGCCGCCGGTTGGTCCCGGTGGCTTGATTGTGGTGATGACGGTCAGCGTGGCGGAGGCACCGTTCCCGGGCTTTTGCCTTGTCCTGGGGCGGCCTCCGGCTGATGGCGGGAGTGTGCGCCGGGGCGCTGTCATTCCGCTGTCAAAGGGCTTTCAAACAGATATCAATGGCTGTCGAAAACCTGTCAATGCGAGAGCGGGGTGTGGGGAGCGCCACTTGTCGGGTGCCACAGGAGTCGGCTTCGCAAGCCCGTGCGCGCCCGCAAAAGCGAAAGGCCATCGCGCGGTGCCCAGGCGGGCGCCGCGCGATGGCCTTCGATATGCGCGCCGGAACGTTGGCGCGAAGTGGCGGGAACGAGCGCCTAGGCCCGCTTGAAGAAGGCGCTGACCACCAGCCCGGTGCGCGGGGGCGGGCGGTTGGCCAGCATCAGCCTGCCGCCGTTGCGTTGCAGTATCCGGTTGACGATCGACATCCCCAGGCCTGCGCCCTTGGCTTCGCTGCGCGCGCCGTCGAGCCGGTAGAACGGCCGGGTCAGCAGCGGCAGTTGCGCCTCCGGCACGCCGCTGCCATTGTCGGCCACGGTCAGCACCGCTTCCTTGTCCTCGATGCGCGTGCTGATCTCGACCACGGCCACGCCGTTATCCTCGTCCTTGGCATAGCGCCGGGCGTTTTCCACCAGGTTGTCCAGGATGCGCTGCACTTCCATGCGGTTGGCGACGGCCATGACCGGCTCGCCGGCGCGCACATGCACGCGCACGTCGTCGTGCGCGCCGTAGACGCCCACCGCGTCCTGCACCAGCGCCGACAGGTCCACCGGCTCCACGGTTTCCAGCGCCGGCCGCGCATAGTTGAGGAACTGGCCGATGATGGCGTCCATCTGCTCGATGTCCGCGATCATGGCCTCGCGCGTGGAGTCGTCCACGGGCGACATCTCGGTCTCCAGCCGCAGCCGCGTGAGCGGGGTGCGCAGATCGTGCGAGATGCCGGCCAGCATGACCACGCGATCGTCGTCGAGCTGGCGCAGGTCGTGCACCATCTGGTTGAAGCTGTGATTGGCCAGCGCCACTTCGCTGGCGCCGTGCTCGGGCAACGTGGGCGGGTCGCCGCCGCCGCCGATGGCGCGCGCCGCGTTGGCCAGCCGCTTGAGCGGGTGGTTGACCAGCGAGGTGATGAAGGCGGCGCCGATGATCGACAGCAGCAGCGCGGCGATACTCCACCATAGCCACTGGATGCCTGGCACGCGTTCGAAGCGCTCGGGGCTGATCGCTACCCAGTAGTCATCGCCCTCGATCTCGAAGCTGACCCACACGCCGGGAATATCGTTGACGGTGGTGGCGAGGACGGTGTCCTCGCCGAGCCGGCCGCGGATCTCCTGCTGCACCAGCTGGGTCAGGAAGGGGTTCGTGGTCGGTACCGAGAAGTCGTCGTCTTTCTCGCGCGGGTAGACCTTGATGCCTTCGTTCTGCACCAGGTCGAGCAGCAGGAAGCGCCGCCGCGCGGGGTCGGAATAGAGCAGGGCAGCGCGCGTGAGCTTGACCACGCTGACCACCTGCATGGCAATCTGCTGGGCGCGCGGCGCGCGTTCGAAGAGCCGGTAGCTCTGGAACCAGATACCCAGCGAGAGGGCCAGCAGGAGGGCGATCAGCATGAAGGTTCGCCAGAATAGCGAACCGAACAGGCGCGTAGCCGTGCGGCTGAAAACAGTCGCCACGATCCCCGGCGCCTTACTTCACGCCATCGGGGATGAATACGTAGCCGAGGCCCCAGACCGTCTGGATGAAGCGCGGGTTGCCCGGGTCGGGCTCGATGAGCTTGCGCAGGCGGGAGATCTGCACGTCGAGGCTGCGGTCGAAGACTTCATACTCGCGGCCGCGCGCCATTTCCATGAGCTTTTCGCGCGACAGCGGCTGGCGCGGATGGCGGGCAAATACCTTGAGCACCGAGAATTCGCCGGTGGTCAGGGTGATTTCTTCGTCGTTCTTGGTCAGCGTGCGCGTGGCGAGGTTGAGCACGAAGTCGCCGAAGGCGAACGTTTCCGGCGTCTCCGACGGTGCGCCGGGCACTTCGGCCGGGCCCTTGCGGCGCAGCACCGCATGGATGCGTGCGATCAGCTCGCGCGGGTTGAACGGCTTGGGGAGGTAGTCGTCGGCGCCCATTTCGAGCCCGACGATGCGGTCGACGTCCTCGCCCTTGGCGGTGAGCATGATGATGGGCGTCTGGTCATTGGCGCCGCGCAGGCGGCGGCAGATCGACAGGCCGTCCTCGCCGGGCATCATCAGGTCGAGGACCAGCAGGTCGAAGCGCTCGCGCAACCACAGCTTGTTCATCGCGGTGGCGTTTTCCGCTACCAGTACCGTGAAGCCCTGTTCGCCAAGGTAACGGCGCAGCAGGTCGCGCAGACGGGGGTCGTCGTCTACGACGAGAATCTTGTGACTGGTATTTTCCATGGCGGTATCTTAGCGACAATCGCTTTCGGTCAAAATGGCTTAACAAAAGGTTACATACTTTACCGCGTGGTATGGCGGTGCGCATCCACCCTGCTTGTACACTGCCGCATACCGTTTCCGCAGCTGCCTCCGCGCGCGCTTTTTCTGCTCTGTTCGCGTGCTTTGTCAGCGCATTTCGCGGTTGCCTGCCAGGCTGGCAGGCAAGCCCCGACGGCGTGCGGCTGGATAACGGGATTTCCGGCTTCCGGCGGCCAGACGGCCGCTGTTTCAGAAGCTAAAACCGCTATTATCAATGAAAGTCACCCGCAAGCGCGCCGGGCAACTCCTTTATCATGCCGGCGCGACGGCAGTACTGCTGCTTGCCGCCGGCGCAGCGCTCCCCCAGTCGCCCGGCATCGCACATCTGCTGCCGGCACCGGGCCGGGCGGCTTCCCCCGTCGCTCCCATGCCCGCGGGCACTCCCAATGGCCTCGGCGCCCGCGACGGGTTTCCCCGCAACGACCGCGAGCGCCTGAACCAGGACGAGGCGCGCGCGCACGCCGGCAAGGCCCGCGCCGAGCGCAGCCTCAATGACCGCCTTCCGCGCACCTTGCCCAACGACAAGCTGTCGCCCGACGAGCGACGCAAGCTGCGCCAGAGCCTCTACGACCTCGGCAGGGAGATGTACCAGGGCGGCTGACGCCACTCTGGCATGAGCTTGCCACCATTCGTGGCAGCGGGGATATCGGCGTCCGTCCTACTTGGCCGGGTCCGGGCTTGCACGTGGCTGCCGGCCCCGGCGGCGCAACGCGCTCAGGGCAGGCCGGCGTGCGGCACTTCCACCTCGGTCATCAGGACATGGCCAAGGTGGGAGGCACGCCGCTGCGCCTCGTCGAAGTTCGGCGCCGCGGCGAGGAACAGGGTCCTGCCGTGCGGGCCACCCAGCGCGGCGGCAAAGACGCCCGTGCCGCAGGCGATTTCCTCGGCGATATGGCCGCCCGGCATGACCCGCAGCACGCGGTTGCCGATCGCATCCGCCACCCACAGCGCGCCTTCGGCATCCTGCGCGCAGCCGTCCGGTGCGACCCTGGCGCCGCCCAGGACCTGCGCCAGTTCGGTCCCGGCAGGCTGGCTGCCGAACAGCGCCCAGTCGCGCCGCGGGCCCAGCGAGCCATCGTCGTGCAGGTCGAAGGCCGATATGCGGTTGCCCAGGGTCTCGCCCACCACCAGCGTCTTGCCGTCCGGCGTGATCACCGAGCCATTGGGGAAGAACAGGCCATCCGCCACCACCGACACCGTGCCGTCCGGGTCGACGCGCGCCAGGCTGGCGGTGCGCATCGGCGCGCCGGCCATCAGGTCGAAGCCGAAATTGCCGACGTAAGCGCGGCCGTGCCGGTCGACCACCATGTCGTTGACGTGCCCGGTGGCGACGGCCGAGAGGTCGGCGTGCACCGCCAGGCTGCCATCGGGCTCGCGCCGCAGCAGCTTGCGGTCGCGCATGGAGACGATCAGCAGGCGCCCGTCCGGCAGCCAGCCAAGGCCGGACGGCTGCTGCGGCACCTCGGCGATCTGCTCCACGCTGCCGTCCAGGCTCACCGCGATCACCCGCTGGCTATAGAAGTCCGAGAGCCAGAGCCGGTCCTCATGCCAGCGTGGGCCTTCCAGGAAGGTGTGGCCCTCCGTCAGCACCGACAGTCTGCGTTGCGCCATGCGCGTCTCCTTTGTGATCTTTCGATCTTGTGATTGGTGTGCCTTTCATCCAATACGATTTACGGGGAGACCGCAAGCGCACCGCGCCCGGACAGCAAAGCGGGATCAGGCGCGCGGCTGGAAATGCCGCAGGAAATCGACGAACACCTCGGCCGCGAGCTGGGCGTCTTCGGCGGTGATGGTCTCCAGCGGATTGTGGCTGATGCCACCGTTGCCGCAGCGCACGAACAGCATGGCCACATCGGTGATGCGCTGCATCATCATGGCGTCGTGGCCGGCGCCCGAGGGCAGCTCGAACGCGTCCAGCCCGCGCTTCCTGAGCACGGCGCCGAACTGGTCCATCAGCCAGCGCGCGCAGGGCGCATTGTTGACCGGCGTCACCCGTTCGACCTCGGCGGCCAGGCCGCGGCGCGCCGCGATGGCCTGGATGCCGGCCAGGATGTCGGCGATGGCGGCTTCGCGGATGGCGTCCTCGCCGGCACGGATGTCCATCGAGAACACGCATTCGGCGGGAATGACGTTGCTGGACCCGTTCGGCACCTGCAACTGGCCGACGGTACCCACCAGCGTCGGCGCCTCGCCGCAGCGCCGCTCCACCAGCAGCACCATCTCGGCGGCGGCGGCGGCGGCATCCTTGCGCATGGTCATGGGCGTGGTGCCGGCGTGGCTGGCGAGGCCCTGCACGCGCACCTGGAAACGGCTGCTGCCGGCGATCTGCGTCACCACGCCGAGCGGCAGTTCGTGGTGGAGCAGGACCGGCCCCTGTTCGATATGGACTTCGACGAAGCCGTGCAGGGTGGCAGGGTCGACCGCAGCAGCCCGCAAGGCATCGGGGTCGCCCGCGCCCGGCAGGCCGGAGGTGGCCAGCGCTTCGCGCATCGTTACCCCATCGGTATCGCTGCGCTCCGGCAGGGCCGGGTCGAAGCGGCCGGCCAGCACGCTGCTGGCCAGGAAGCTGGTCTTGAAGCGCAGCCCTTCCTCCTCGGCAAAGGCCACCACGTCGAAGTGGTAGGGCAGGCGGATGCCGGCCGCGTTGAGCGCACCCGCCACGGCGACCGGCAGCAGGATGCCGAGCCGGCCGTCGTAGCGGCCGCCGTTGCGCACCGTGTCGAAGTGCGAACCCGTCATCAGCACGCGGGCCGCTTCGCCCGCGGCGGGATCGGCGGCGTAGCGGCCGATCACGTTGCCAATGGCGTCGATGCGCACCGCCATGCCGGCTTCGCGCATCCAGTCAGCCAGCTGGGCTTGCGCGGCGCGGTGGGCCGTGGTCAGGTAGGCGCAGGTCAGGCCGCCTTCCATGTCCGAGAAGCGCGCCAGCGCGGCGGCCTGGTCGAGGATGGCCTGGCCGAGCGACAGGCTGGCTTGCGGGGATTGGGCGGATTGGGCGGATTGGCTGGGTTGGGCCGATGGGGTCATGGCAGGCAGGGCAGGGGGAAGCGCAAATGGCCGCACGCCCTTGGGCGGGCAGCGCGGATCAGGACAATCAGATTCAGGATGATAGCGCCGGCGCGCCGGGGGCGGTGCCTAGCGGTTGAGCATCCACGTCTTCCATGCAATCCACAGCTTGCGCATGGGGGTGAGCGAGATGCGCTGGCCGAGCACCTGGAAGTCGCTGGCCTCGAGTTCGTCGAGCAGCGTCTGGCAGAGCGCGCCCATCACCAGGCCGGCGCGCTGGGCACGGCGGTCGGTGCGCGGCAGCAGGGCCAGCGCCTCGCGGTACAGCGTGCGCGCCTGGCCGGCCCGTTCGCGCATCAACGCCACGAAGCGGTCCGAATGCGTGCCCTGGGTGATCTCCGAGGCAGGCACCTGGAAGCGCTGCAGCGTGTTTACCGGCAGGTAGATGCGGCCGCGGCGCGCGTCCTCGCCCACGTCGCGCAGGATATCGACCATCTGCAGCGACAAGCCGAGCTTTTCGGCGAATTCGAGCGTGCGCGGATCCTGGTAGCCGAGCATGCGCGCGCTCATGGTCCCGACCACGCCGGCCACGCAATGGCAATAGCGCGCCAGCGCGATGTCGTCGAGGTAGCGGGACTGGGTCAGGTCCATCTCCATGCCTTCGAGCACCTCGCCGAACATGGCCTGCGTCAGGCCGCTGGCCTGCAGGTGCGGCTGCAGCGCCTTGGTCACCGGGTGGGTGGGGGCGCCCCTGAACATCTGGCCGAGTTCGTTGCGCCACCAGGCAAGCTGCTGGTGCGCCACGCTTTCATCGTGGGTGTCATCGACGACCAGGCTGAGTTCCTTGCACCAGGCAAAGAGCGCGGTCATCGCCTGCCGCCGCGCGGGGGGCAGGAACAGGAGGCTGTAGTACAGGCTGGAGCCGCTCGCGGCGGCTTTTTCTTGGCAATACTGATCGGGCGTCACGCCGTTCTCGGGTCGGTGAAGTGGGGCATTCCGCGGTGCGCGGCGGGGTCCGCGCGGGCGAAGCGGCGGATTGTAGCACTGCGCTCGCGCGGCCCGCGCCGCCGCCGCCGCGGGTGCAGCGGATGCAGCGAGGGGCCGGAACGCGCGCAAGGTCTCGCCCGGACACGGCTGCGGCATTTCGCCACTGGAGCCAGGCTGCGGCCTGGCGCCTGTGCTTTCTGCGCCCGGCCGGCCGGTCCGCGGGCGCTTTTGGCTGTGTCCGTCGCGGATGGCAATTTGACGCATCCGGGTCAGCCCCGCTATATTACTGACCGACGAGTTATTAAATTCGCCATCGTCCCGTGCATAGCCCGCAGTCCCACCGCGCAGTCCCACCGATCTCACGCTTAACTCATGCCAGTGCCTTGTCCCAGGCCGGATGTTGCGGCCGTCGATGTGCTTTTCCCATCGCTTCCTGATGTTGCCAGGCCCGCTTCCGGGACTGGCGGGCTGCGCATGCCCGGACGGGTCACCACGCTGGCGCTGGCCTGCCTGCTTTGCCTGCTGGCCGGCTGCGGCCCCAAGGCCGCGCGTGCGCCGGAGATCCGCCCGGTGCGCCTGATGCACCTGCAGGCGGGCGCGGGCAAGACCGATCTGGAGTTCTCCGGCGATGTCCGGCCCCGCATCGAGTCGCGGCTGGGATTCCGCGTCGGGGGCAAGATTGCCGCCCGGCTGGTGGACGTGGGCGCCACGGTGCGCAAGGGGCAGCCGCTGGCGCGTCTCGATCCGACCGACCTGGGTCTGGCCGAAGCCAGTTCGCGCGCGCAGTTCGATGCGGCCAGGACCGACCGCGATCTCGCCGCGGCAGACCTCAAGCGTTACAACGACCTGTTCGCCAAGGGCTTTATCAGCGCCGCGGAGCAGCAGCGCCGCCAGGCCACGCTGGACGCTGCCGCGTCGCGCCTGCGCCAGGCCGAGGCGGGGCTGCGCAACCAGTCCAACCAGACCGCCTATGCGGTGCTGCCCGCCGATGCCGACGGCGTGGTCACTGCGATCGATGCCGAAGTCGGCCAGGTAGTCACGGCCGGGCAATCGGTGGTGCGGGTGGCGCAGACCGCCGAGAAAGAAGTGGCGGTGGGCCTGCCCGAGGATCAGGTGGAACGCCTGCGCGGCATTTCCGACGTGACGGTGCGGACCTGGGCCGGGCCGGCTCGTGCGCTGCCCGGCCATGTTCGCGAGATCGCGCCGATGGCGGACCCGGTCACGCGGACCTACGCCGCGCGCATCAGCGTGCCCAACCCGCCGGCCGACTTCAAGTTCGGCATGACCGCGGTGGTGACCTTCACCCGTACCGGCGACAGCACGGCGCTGCGCGTGCCGCTGTCCGCCTTGCTGCAGCAGGACGGCAGCAACCAGGTCTGGGTATACGAAAGCGCTGCCGGCACGGTAAGCCCGGTCAGCGTGACGCTGGGCGAGCTGCAGGGCAACGAAGTGCAGGTCACCAAGGGGCTGGTGCCGGGGCAGACCATCGTCACGGCCGGCGTGCACCTGCTCAAGCCGGGCCAGAAGGTCAAGCCGCTGCAATCCGTGGCGCCAGCCACCGCGCGCAACTGAGGCGCGCTGCATGGAACATTCCCGCTTCAATCTTTCGCGCTGGGCGCTCGAGCACCAGCCGCTGACCCGCTACCTGCTGGTGGTGCTGCTGCTGGGCGGGCTCTTCGCGTTCTTCCAGCTCGGGCAGGACGAGGATCCGCCCTTCACCTTCCGCGTGATGGTGGTGCAAGCCTTCTGGCCCGGCGCCACCGCCGAGCAGATCGCGGTGCAGGTGACCGACAAGATCGAGCGCCAGTTGCAGGAAGTGCCGTACGCCGACAAGATCCGCAGCTTCTCCAAGCCCGGCGAGACCACGGTGATCTTCCAGCTCAAGGACACCTCGCCGGCCAGGGACACCGCGCAGATCTGGTACACGGTGCGGAAGAAGGTCGGCGACATCGCGCAGACGCTGCCGGCGGGCGTGCGCGGGCCATACTTCAACGACGAGTTCGGTGACGTGTACGGCTCGATCTACGCGCTCTCCGCCGACGGTTTCAACTACAAGGAGCTGCGCGAGTACGCCGACCTGGTGCGCCAGCAGCTGCTGCGCGTGCCCTCGGTGGCCAAGGTGGCGCTGATCGGGCTGCAGGACGAGAAGATCTTCATCGAGTTCAACCAGGCCCGCTTCGCCCAGCTCGGCCTCGATATCAACGCCATCGCCGACCAGATCTCGCAGCAGAACAGCATGAACGCCAGCGGCGTGCTGGTGACGCCGGGCGACAACCTGCAGGTGCGCCTGTCGGGCCAGTTCGCCAAGGTGGCCGACCTGGAGAACCTGGTACTGCGCGGGCCCAGCGGCGCGGCCAATATCCGCCTGGGTGACATCGCCCACGTCTACCGCGGCTATGTAGACCCGCCGCAGAGCAAGATGCGCTTCCAGGGCAAGGAAGTGATCGGCCTCGGCATCTCGATGGAGAAGGGCGGCGACATCATCGCGCTGGGCAAGAACCTGCGCGCCGCCATGGACGGCATGCGCGGGCAGCTGCCGGTCGGCATCGAGCTGGACCAGGTGCAGAACCAGCCCGAGGCGGTGGAGCGCTCGGTGGGCGAGTTCGTGCACGTGCTGATCGAGGCGGTGGTGATCGTGCTGGGTGTCAGCTTCGTTTCGCTCGGCCTGCACACCAGGCCGTTGCGGCTGGACGTGCGCCCGGGGCTGGTGGTCGCATTGACCATCCCGCTGGTGCTGGCCGTCACCTTCCTGTTCATGAACATGTTCGGCATCGGCCTGCACAAGATCTCGCTCGGCGCGCTGATCGTGGCGCTCGGCCTGCTGGTGGACGACGCCATCATCGCGGTGGAGATGATGGTGCGCAAGCTTGAAGAGGGCTTCTCCAAGATGGAGGCGGCCACCTTCGCCTACACCTCCACCGCGATGCCGATGCTGACCGGCACGCTGATCACCGCCGCCGGCTTCCTGCCGGTGGGGCTGGCACGCTCCACCGTGGGCGAGTACACCTTCGCCATCTTCGCCGTGACGGCGCTGGCGCTGGTGCTGTCGTGGCTGGCCGCGGTCTACTTCACGCCCTACCTGGGCTACCTGCTGCTCAAGGCCAGGCCGGCCGGCGAGGGCGCCCATCACGAAGTCTTCGACACGCCGTTCTACAATCGCTTCCGCCAGCTGGTGAACTGGTGCGTCACCTGGCGCAAGACCGTGATCGCCGTCACCCTGGTGGCCTTCGGGCTCGGCTTGTACGCCTTCAAGTTCGTCGAGAAGCAGTTCTTCCCGGATTCCAGCCGCCCCGAGCTGATGGTGGAGCTGTGGCTGCCCGAAGGCAGCAGCTTCGCCCAGACCGAGGCCGAGACCAAGCGCTTCGAGCGCGCGCTGCGCGCGGACCGCGAGATCGCCAGCCTGACCAGCTTCGTCGGCAGCGGCGCGCCGCGCTTCTACCTGCCGCTGGACCAGATCTTCCCGCAGAGCAACGTGGCCCAGGTGATCGTGCTGCCCGCCGACGTGGCGTTGCGCGACCGCGTGCGCCAGCGCGTCACCAGCCTGCTGGCGACCGATTTCCCGCAGCTGCGCGGACGTGTCAAGCTGCTGCCGAACGGCCCGCCCGTGCCTTACCCGGTGCAGTTCCGCGTGATCGGCCCGGACGCCGCCGGCGTGCGCAAGCTGGCCGACCAGGTCAAGGCCGTGATGAGCGCCAACCCCAACACGCAGGGCGTCAACGATAACTGGAACGAGAGCGTCAAGGTGCTGCGCCTGGATATCGACCAGGACAAGGCGCGCGCGCTCGGCGTCAGCAGCACCGCCATCGCCCGCGTGACCCAGACCGTGCTCACCGGCGTGGCGGTCGGCCAGTATCGCGACGGCGACAAGCTGATCGATATCCTGATGCGCGCCCCGCGCAACGAGCGCGATGCCATGTCGGACCTGCAGAACGTGCAGGTGCCCACGGCCAATGGCCGCGTGGTGCCGCTGACGCAGGTGGCGCGCATTGCCTTCCGCTCCGAGCCCGGCGTGATCTGGCGCGAGAACCGCGACTTCGGCGTGACCGTGCAGTCCGACGTGGTGGAGGGCATCCAGGGACCCACCGTGACCGCGCAGATCAATCCCAAGCTCGATCCGCTGCGGGCGCAGCTGCCGGCCGGCTACCGCATCACCATCGCCGGCGCCGAGGAAGAAAGCGGCAAGGCCGGCGCTTCCATCGCCGCGCAGTTGCCGCTGTGCATCTTCCTTATCTTCACGCTGCTGATGCTGCAGCTGCACAGCTTCTCGCGCGCGCTGATGGTGTTCCTGACCGGCCCGCTGGGGCTGATCGGCGCGGCCGCCACGCTGCTGCTGCTGAGCGCGCCGATGGGCTTCGTGGCCCAGCTCGGCATCACCGCGCTGCTCGGCATGATCATCCGCAACTCGGTCATCCTGGTCGACCAGATCGAGCAGGACGTGCGCGGCGGCGCGGCGGTATGGGATGCGATCGTGGAATCGGCGGTGCGCCGCTGCCGCCCCATCATCCTGACCGCGGCGGCGGCCGTGCTGGCCATGATCCCGCTGTCGCGCTCGGTGTTCTGGGGGCCGATGGCCGTGGCCATCATGGGCGGGCTGATCGTGGCCACGGCGCTGACGCTGCTGTTCCTGCCGGCGCTCTATGCGGCCTGGTTCCGGGTCAGGGCGCCGGAGGCAGGATCCGCCCTGGTGGCGCGCTGAGCGCCGGATGCGGGGCGCTGCCGGCGCGCCCCGCGACTCACATCGCTTCGAACACCACGTCCTGCGCGCCTTCCCACAGCACCTTGGTGCCGAGCGCCCGCAGGTTTTCCTTGCCTTCCACGATGGTCAGGAAGTGGTTGCCGGCAAGCTGGCCCATCTTGCTGGCGAAGCAGCAGCTGCCGTAGGCCAGGATGATCTCGGTCTCGCTGTAGCCACCCGGGTAGAACAGGATGTCGCCCACCGACGGGTGGCTGGTGTGGTTCTCGAAGTCCACGCCGAGCCTGAACTCGCCCAGCGGGATCCAGCAGCCTTCGCCGCTCCAGCGCACATGGATCAGTTTTTGCCGGTAGGGCAGCAGCTTGGTGAAGGCCGCCACGGTCAGCGGGGCGTCGGGGTTGGTCTCGGCGACGAACTGATAGCCGCCGGCGGCGATGCGGATGCGGGCCATTGAGGCTCTCCTTGTCTTGTCGGAAAATCGGGCAGAAATGCGCGCGCCGCCGGGTTGGCCGGCGGCGCGCGGGAAAAGCAGGCGCAATGTAGCTTAGCCTAGTGCCTTCACCAGGCTTTGCGCAAATGCGATCAGGCTGCGGTCGCTGCCGGCGGGGCCCATCAGGGACAGGCCGAGCGGCGCGCCGGCGCGGCCCGACAGCGGCAGGCTCATCTGCGGGAAGCCGGTCAGCGGCGCCAGGCAGAGGATCTGGGACGAGCGGTTGCGGTAATCCTCGAGCGTGTCGCCGTCGGCGTCCGAGAGCGGCGCGATGTCGGGCATGCTCGGCATCAGCAGGACGCCGTCGTCGCCGAGCAGGGCGCCGATGTGCGCGGTGACGGCGCGGCGGAGCGCGCTCGAGGCCTCGAACTGCGCCGCCGTGACCCCCTTGGAAAAGGCAAAGCGCCCGGCCACGTCGGGGCCGAGCTGCAGGCCGTATTGCTCGATCAGCTCGCCGTCGGCCTGCCAGGCTTCCCAGCCCTGCACGTAGCGGAAGGCCCACCAGATATCCTCGATCGGCCGGTCCGCCACGGCGACCGGCGCGGCCTTGCCGAGGGCGGCTTCGATGCGGCCGACCACCGGTAGCAGCGCATCCAGCGCGGGCGCGGTGGGCAGGCGGAACAGGTCTTCGGCCAGCAGCAGGCGCGGGGCCGACGGCAGGGGGCGGCTGTCGGTGCCCAACAGGACGTCGGCCACGCGCGAGAAGGTGCCGATATCGCGCGCGAAGAAGCCGCAGGTGTCGAGGCTCTCGGCCAGCGCCAGGGTGCGCTCCAGCGAGATGCGGCCGTGGGTGGGGCGGATGCCGTACAGGCCGCAATGGCTGGCCGGCGCGCGCACCGAGCCGCCGGTGTCGCTGCCGAGCGCGAAGTCGCACAGCCGGTTGGATACCGCCGAGGCCGAGCCGGACGAGGAGCCGCCGGTGATGCGCCCGGGCGCAGCGCCGTTGACCGGCGAGCCGTAGTGGGCGTTCTTGCCGTTCATCGAGAAGGCCAGTTCGTCGGTATGGGTCTTGCCGACGAAGGCCGCGCCGGCGTCCAGCAGGCGCTGCACGGCGGGTGCGGTGCCGGTCTTGATGCCGGACAGCGCCAGCACATGCGGATTGCCGCCGCCGGTGGGGTAGCCGGCCACGTCGAACAGGTCCTTGGCCGCGAAGGTGAGGCCGTGGAGCGGGCCCGACGGCGCATTGGGGACGTCGGCGGCGGGATACGGCATGAAGGCGCGGGCGGGATGGGTGGCCAGGGACATATCGGTCGGGTTCCTAGTATCGGGATTCTCAGGCGGCAACTTCTGCAACGGCGGGCTCGGACACCAGCATACAGCTCACGCGGTGTCCGTGGCCAAGATCGGTGGCGGCGGGCACCTGGGCCAGGCAGGACGGGCGCGCATGGGCGCAGCGCGGCGCAAAGGTGCAGCCGGGCGGCAGCGCGGCCAGGTCGGGCGGCGAGCCGGCAATGGTCTGCAGCCGCTGGCCGCGGTCCATGCCGTGCTGGCGGCTTTGCAGCAGCGCGATGGTGTAAGGGTGGCGGGCGGCGCGCAGCAGCGTGCGGATCGGCCCTTCCTCGACGATGCGCCCGCCGTACATCACCGCCACGCGGTCGGCGATCTCCACCGCCGCGCCGATGTCGTGCGTGACGAACACGATCGACAGGCCCAGCTCGCGCTGCAGCTCGCGCAGCAGGATCAGCACCTGGATCTGCACGGTGGCGTCGAGCGCGGTGGTGGGTTCGTCGGCCAGCAGCACCTTGGGGCTGGCCGACAGCGCCAGCGCGATCATGGCGCGCTGGCGCATGCCGCCGGACATCTCGTGCGGGTAGGCCGCCAGGCGCCGCTCGGGGCTGGGAATGCGCACCGACTCCAGCGCGCGCAGCGCGCGCTGGCGCGCCTCGGCGGCGGACACGCGCGCATGGGTGCGGATGCACTCGATGATCTGCTGGCCCACCGTGTAGACCGGGTCCAGCGCCAGCAGCGGCTCCTGGAACACCATCGCCACCGTGCCACCGCGCAGGCGCTGCAGCGCGCGCGCATCGAGCGCCATGACGTCGGCGCCGTCGATGCGGATGCTGCCTTCCATGCGCGTGCGGCGCGGCGGGTGCAGGCGCATCAGCGCGCGCAGGGTCACGCTCTTGCCCGAGCCGGACTCGCCGATCAGGGCCAGCGCCTCGCCCGGCGCCACGTCCAGCGACACGCCGTTGACGGCGCGGATGGTCTTGCCGCTGCCGGAGAAAGTCACGCGCAGGTCGCGCACCGATACCATCGGGGCCGTGGAGGCTTGCTGTTCGGTGTTGTTGTCTTGTGGGGTCACTTGTGGGGTCACTTGTGGGGTCACGATAAGCCTCGCTCAGATCCTTGCAGCCAGATGGCGGCTGTGGCCGCCGTCCGCATTGGCCATCAGGCAGGCCACGGGATGCCCGGCCAGCGCGTCGGACAGCACCGGCGCGCGGCGCGCACAGACCGCCTCGGCCATGGCGCAGCGCGGGTGGAAGCTGCAGCCGGATGGCGGGTTGATCGGGTTGGGCGGATCGCCCGCCAGCGGCGCGACCAGGGTGCGGTGGTCCGGGTCGGTGGCCGGCATCGAGGCCAGCAGCGCGCGCGTGTATGGGTGGGAAGGGTTGGCGTAGAGCGTCTCGGTGTCGCCCACTTCGACCACCTTGCCCAGGTACATCACCATCACGCGGTCGCACAGGTAGCGGATCACGTTGAGGTCGTGGCTGATGAAGACGTAGGTGAGGTCGAACTCGGCCTTGAGCTCCAGCAGCAGGTTCAGCACCTGCGCTTCGACCGACTTGTCGAGCGCCGAGACGGCCTCGTCCAGGATCACCAGGCGCGGGCGCAGCACCAGCGCCCGGGCGATGTTCACGCGCTGGCGCTGGCCGCCGGACAGCTCGTGCGGATAGCGCCCGGCGAAGCGCGCCGGCTCCAGGCCCACGCGGTCGAGCAGGGCGCGCGCCCGCGCGCTGGCCTCGGCCGCGCCGATGCCGTGCACGCGCGCGGTGAAGGCGATCGATTCCTCGATGGTCAGGCGCGGGTTGAGCGAGGAGTAGCTGTCCTGGAACACCATCTGCACCTGGCTGCGAAAGCGCTTCATCGGCAACTGCGCCGAGCCCACGCCCTGCGCGTCGAAGATCAGCTCGCCGCTGTCCTGCTCGATGAGCTGCATCAGCAGGCGCGCGGTGGTGGACTTGCCGCAGCCCGATTCGCCCACCACGCCGAGCGTCTCGCCCTTGAGGACCTCGAAGCCGACGCCGTCGACGGCGCGTACCACGCCGGCGCGGCGCCCGGGGATCTTCGACTTGAGCGGGAAATGCTTGACCAGCTCGCGGGCGATCACCAGCGGCTGGGCCGGGCCGCCGACGTCGGCGTTGCGCAGGGCTTGCGGCAAAGTGGTTTCGGTCATGGCGTCAGTCCTTGATTTCCATCGCCGAGCGGATGCCGTCGGCGAGCAGGTTGAAGGAGATCGAGGTCAGGAAGATCATCGCGCCGGGCAGTGCGGCCACCCACGGCTGCGTGTAGATGGCGGTGCGCAGCGTGTTGAGCATCAGGCCCCATTCCGGCTCGGGCGGCTTGACGCCGAGGCCGAGGAAGGACAGCCCCGAGGCCAGGATCATCGACACCGAGATCAGGCTGGTGGCGTAGACGAAGATCGGGCCCAGCACGTTGTTGAGCACGTGCGCGCGCACGATGGTGAGCGACGACGCGCCCGAGGCGCGCGCCGCGTCGACGAATTCGCGGTTGCGCACCTGGGTGGTCACGCTCTCGGCCACGCGCACGATCTGCGGCACGAACACGATGGTGAGCGACAGCAGCGCATTGCCCACGCCCGCGCCCAGCGTGCCCGACAGCGCAATGGCCAGCAGCACGGAGGGGAAGGCGTAGAGGATGTCGACCAGGCGCATGATCACGGTATTGGTCCAGCCGCCGGCGTAGCCCGCCACGATGCCCAGCGCGCTGCCGACCACGAAGGCGATCAGCACCGGCGTGATGCCCATGAACAGCGACAGGCGCGCGCCCAGCATCAGGCGCGAGAGCATGTCGCGCCCGAGTTCGTCGGTGCCAAGCAGGTAGTGCTCGGTGCCGACGGGCTTGAGGCGCTTGAGGATCGACGCGGCGTAGGGATCGGCCGGCATCAGCGCCGGCGCGAAGAGCGCCATCAGCACCAGCGCCAGCAGGATCAGCGCGGCCAGCATGGCCAGCTTGTTGCGCAGCAGGCGCCGGCCGACCGTGGTCCAGTAGCCGGGCGAGCGCTGCACGAGCGGCGCGACGGCGGGCTTCTTCAAAGTCATTTCCATGATGGCTTCCGGTTGGCTTGCTGGGTCAGTTGCGCTGGATGCGGGGATCGAACAGCGTCTGCAGCGCGTCCACCAGCAGGTTCAGCAGCACGAAGAACACGGCCAGCACGAGGATGGTCCCCTGCAGCAGCGGGAAGTCGCGCTGGAAGATCGCCGAATTGAGCAGGAAGCCGGTGCCGGGCCAGGAGAACACGGTCTCGATCAGGATCGAGCCGCCCAGCAGGTAGCCGAGCTGCAGGCCCATCACCGACAGCGCGGTCGGCGCCACGTTCTTGAGCACGTGGCGGAACACCGCGAGCTCGGACAGCCCGCGCGCCTTGAGGCCGACGATGAACTCGTTGGAGAGGATCTCCGCGACCAGCGCGCGGATGGTGCGCGCGACGATGCCCATCGGAATCACCGACATCGTGATCGCCGGCAGCAGCATGTACTGCAGATGTTCCCAGTCCCATTGCCAGTCGGCGGAGCCGCCCGGCCCCGCGCCGGTGGCGGGCAGCCAGCCGAGGAAGACCGAGAATACGATCACCAGCACCATGCCCAGCCAGTAGTGCGGCATGCTGACGCCGAACACCGACAGGAAGGATGCGGTGCGGTCGGCCACGGAATCGCGGAAGTAGCCCGCCACGAAGCCGAACAGGCAGCCGAAGGTAAAGCCGATCAACGTGGCCACGGCGGCCAGGCGCACCGAGTTGACCACCGCGGTCATCACTTCGCTCATGACCGGCCGGTTGGTGGCGATGGAGGTGCCCAGGTCGCCGTGCAGCGCACGGGCGAGCCAGTGCAGGAATTGCTCGAGGAAGGGCTTGTCGAAGCCGTACAGCGCGGTGAGCTGGCGGCGCAGGTCCTCCGAGGCGTCGGGCGGCAGCACCGACACCAGCGGATCGCCCGGCGCGATATGGACCAGCGAGAAGCACAGCAGGGCGACCCCGAGCAGGATGGGGATCGCATAGACGATGCGGCGGAGCAGGTAAGTCATGGGCTTGGCCGGCTAGAGAAAAGGAAAGAGTGGGGCAGGGCAATGCAAGGCGATGCGCTTGTTGTTTCCCCCAATCCCGCTTGTGGGCGAGGGAGCGGGGGGCCAAGCCGGCGCGGCGCATCTCCCCCTTGCGCCCGCACCGGCAACACGGCTCAGTCCATCGACATCGTGGCCAGGTCGATGAACCAGCTTTGCGGCTGCACCACGCCCTTGACCTTCTTCGAGATGGCGCGCGGGCCCACGTCATGCGCAATCAGCACGAAAGGCGATTCTTCCACGATGCGCGCGTGCAACCTGGCCAGCGCGGTGTCGCGCGCCTTGTCATCGAAGGAGGTGCGCGCGGTCTCGATCAACTTGTCGAACTCGGCGTTGCCGAAGTAGCCCCAGTTGTTGGAGACCGGTGGCTGCGTCTTGGTGCTGACGAAGCGGACCATGGCGAAGAACGGGTCCATCGCCGCGAAGCTCACGTTGATGGCGTTGGCGCCGTGCGCGCTCGGGTCCTTGCTGCCGACGCGCCAGTTGGTAAACAGCGTGTTCCACTCGACCACGTCGAAGTCCACGTCGAAGAAGCACTCCTTCAGGTTCTGCTGCACATACTCGTTCATCGGCAGCGGCTGCATCTGGCCCGAGCCCGAGGCAGACACCTGCACCTTGACCTTGAGCGGCTTGGCTGCCGAGTAGCCGGCTTCCGTCATCAGCTTGCGCGCGGCGCTGGCGTCGTACTTGACATCGAACTTGGGATTGCCCCACCACGGGCTGCCCGGCTCGACGATGCCCTTGGCCTCGGCCATGTAGCCGCCCAGCAGCGTCTTCAGGCCCGAGCGGTTGACGCACAGGTTGGCCGCCTCGCGCACGCGCTTGTCGAGCCAGGGCGAGCCGGGCGCGAAGGACAGCTGCCACGGCCACATATGCGGCTGCGCATTGGCGTAGACCTCGAAGCCGCGGCTCTTGATCTGCGCCACGGCGTCAGGCGCCGGCGCCTCGATCCAGTCCACCTGGCCGGACAGCAGCGCGGCGGTGCGCGCATTGGCTTCCGGCATCGGCAGCATCACCACCTTGTCGATCCTGGGCACGCGCTTGCTGTCCCAGTACTGCGCGTTCTTCACCACCTCGAGCCGCTCGCGCGGCACGAAGCGGCTCATCTTGAACGGGCCGGTGCCGGAGGCGTCGGCGGCGAAGGCCACCCATGCCTGCTTGCTGCGTTCGGCCGTATCGGTGACCGAGGCCGGCACCGCGGCGAGCTTTTTCTCCCACTGCGCGGGGGAGGCCATGAACAGGTTGCTCAGGTTGTAGGGCAGGAAGGAGTCGGGCTCGGAGGTGACCAGCTCCACCGTGAGGTCGTCGATCTTCTTGGCCGAGCGCAGCGTCGGCATGCGCGAGGCGGTCACGCCGACCTGGCTGGGGTCGAACTGCCTGGCAGTCTTGTCGAGCACCTTGTTCACGTTCCACACCACGGCGTCGGCGTTGAACGCCGAGCCGTCGTGGAACTTCACGCCGGGGCGCAGCTTGAAGACCCACCTGGTCTTGTCCTTGGCATCCACCTTCCATTCCGTGGCCAGGTCGGGGATCAGCAGGCTCGGGCCGTTGCCCTTGGAGAGATCCCACTGGGTCAGGCCGTCGTACATCGGGATGCCGGTGAACCGGTTGCCTTCGAAGCCCTGGTCGGGCTGGCCCAGCGTGCGCGGGATGTCGGCGGCGGTCATGCCCACGCGCAGCACCTTCTCGGCATGGGCGGCGCCGGGCAGGGCGAGCAGGGAAAGCGAAGTGAGCGCGGCGGCAGCGGCGACGGCTTTCAGGCTGGGTTTCGTGCTTCCGGCGGCGGGGGAAGAAAAAACGGTCACGGGCAGTGCTCCTGGGTGGGGGGAAGGGCGGACGCATCCCTTCAAGCAAGTCATGTGCCAGTTGCCGCGGCACCCGGCCGAGGCAGAGGCGTTGCGGCGACCGGTGTCACGCAGGCGCAAGGGGGGCGTCCGCTTCATGGCTTGTGCCTGCCTTGCCCATGGCCTGCTTTTTGCTGGCCTGTCCTTTCGTTTTCCAACCAACCGGCTTCCCGACATGGACCAGCAACACCTTCCCCGCATCAACGCAACCCGCCTGTGGCAATCGCTGATGGACCTGGCGCAGATCGGCGCCACGCCCAAGGGCGGCGTGTGCCGCATCGCCCTGACCGAGTTGGACCGCCAGGGTCGCGACCTGGTGGTGGGCTGGTGCCGCGAGGCCGGGCTCGAGGTGCGCACCGACGAAGTGGGCAATGTGTTCGCGCGGCGCGCGGGCAGCGATCCCGATGCGGCCGCCGTGGCCACCGGCAGCCATATCGACACCCAGCCCTCGGGGGGCAAGTTCGACGGCAACTTCGGCGTGCTGGCCGGGCTGGAGGTCATGCGCACGCTCAACGACCTCGGCATCGTCACCCGCGCGCCGCTGGAACTGGCCTTCTGGACCAACGAGGAGGGCACCCGCTTCACGCCGGTGATGATGGGCTCGGGCGCCTTTGCCGGCGTGTTCGAGGCCGGGTTCGTGCGCGCCCAGCGCGACCTCGATGGCATCAGCGTGGGCGAGGCGCTGGCGCAGATCGGCTACCGCGGCGAGCATGCGGTGGGCGAGGTGCCCGGCGGCATGTTCGCTGCCTATTTCGAGGCGCATATCGAGCAGGGGCCGGTGCTCGAAGCCGCCGGGCTGCCGATCGGCGTGGTCTCCGGCGCGCTCGGCCAGCAGTGGTACGACGTGACCGTGACCGGGCAGGACGCGCATGCCGGCCCCACGCCGCTGGCGCTGCGCCACGACGCCATGCTGGCGGCCGCGCGCATGATCGACGAGGTCAACCGCATTGCCGTGGCCGAGGCCCCGCATGGCCGCGGCACGGTCGGCTACGTGCACGTGGCGCCCAACTCGCGCAACGTGATCCCGGGCCACGTGGACTTCTCGGTGGACTTGCGCAATCTCTCGCAGGAGGGGCTTGACCGCATGGACGCGGCCATGCGCGCGCAGTTCGCCCGGATCGCGCGCGACGGCGCGGTGCAAGTGGAGATCCGCCAGGTGGTGAAGTTCGAGCCCTGCGCGTTCGCGCCCGCCTGCGTGGACAGCGTGCGGCGCGCGGCCGCGGCGCTGGGGCTGCCGCATATGGACGTGGTCAGCGGCGCAGGCCATGACGCCGTCTACGTGGCCCAGCGCGCGCCGACCGGCATGATCTTCGTGCCTTGCAAGGACGGCATCAGCCACAACGAACTGGAAGACGCGCTGCCCGAGCATGTCGAGGCCGGCGCCAACGTGCTGCTGCAGGCCATGCTGGAGCACGCCCGCTAGCCCGGCCTTTCCCGCTTCCTTCCGCCCCGCTTCATTCCGCCCCGCGCGGCTGTTTCAGGGCACGGCGAAGCAGCCTCTCAGTGGGCGATGGAGCGGGAGATTGCCCATGCGCACTCGATCACCATCGGCGCCAGCTTCTTCTGCGCCTCGGCCATGCTCCAGCGGCTGGCGGGCGGCGATACATGGACCGCGCCCACCGCCTGGCCCTGGCTGTTGACGATGGCCGCGCCAATGCCCATGTCGCCCAGGAACAGTTCCTCGTTGTTGCAGGCATAGCCCACCTTGCGGCAGGCCGCCACGGTCTCGAAGATCGCCGCCACATCGGTCAGCGTGGCCGGCGTGCGCGCAACGCGCGCGGAGCTTTCCAGCATCGCCATCACTTGCTCGTCCGGCAGCGTGCTGAGGTAGGCCCGGCCGCTGCTGGTGCAATACATGGGGATGCGCATGCCAACCGGGGTCAGCACCGGGATGTACTTCGACGTCATGAGCTGCGCCACGTAGACCATGTCCAGGCCGACCGGCTCGGTCAGGTTGGCGGTTTCGCCGCTGGCATTGGCGAGCTGCGACAGATAAGGGCTGGCGGCCTGGATCAGCGCGTCCGCGGACAGGTAGTTGTAGCCAATCTCCATCACCTTCGGGGTCAGGCGAAAGCGCCGCGTCTGCGGATGCTTGGCGACGTAGCCGAGCTTCTCCAGCGTATGCACGGTGCGCTGCGCCGAACTCTTGGTCATGCCGGTGAGCCCGGCCAACTCCGCCAGGGTGAGCGTGCGATGCACCGCACTGAAGGCGCGCAGGACCTCCAGGCCCTTCTCGAGCGACTGGTTGAAAAGCGGGTCCGGGCGGGTGGTGTCCTCGCTGCTTTCTGCGGTGGCCGCCGGCGTGTCGGCGTCCTCGTTTTTTTTGTACTGCCCGGTCATGTTCGCATTTTCCGTCGAGGTCGCATGCAGGTCTGGGCACCATCGCTGGGAGGTCTTGCACCACGATGAATGCATATTGCACCAATATACGACTGAATCGATTATCGATTCTAGGTCGATGTGGACATGATAGAAGGGCTGCGAGTTTTTGGGAATAGCGATAGCGGGCACGGTATTGCGCATCATGCGGGAACGCTTTTGATGGCGCACCGGAAAGCTTTGCCCAGCATGGGTTTGCGGGGAGCTCTCGCCATGCGGCGAAGCGATGCAAGGGCGGCGCTGCGTGGATTCCCGTCGCCTGGCGGTGCCGCAGCCTAGCGTTTACCCTGCGCTTCATCGTGTTGACGATCAGTGAAATATCAGGCTAGTATCACAACAACTTCAACACCGCAGGAACGCATCATGGCGAACCCGATCAGGCTCGTTGCCAGTGCCGGCGAACCCGCCGCCGAGAGTGGCGCCGCAAGCCGCGCCGCGACCGGCGCCGCCATGCGCGAGCAGGCCTACGCCGAGATCAAGCGCCGCATCATCGCCTGCGAGTTCCGCCCGGGCGAGCCGCTCAACGAGGCCCAGGTCGCGGGCCTGCTCGGGCTGGGCCGCACGCCTGTCCACCAGGCGCTGCACCGGCTCGAGGTGGAAGGGCTGGTCTCGATCATGCCGCGCAAGGGCGTGCTGGTCTCGCCGCTGTCGCTCAATGAAGTGCTCGACATGATCGAAGTGCGCGCGACCAACGAGGTCCTGTGCGCCACGCTCGCCGCCGAGCGCGGCCACGAAAGCGATTTCAAGGCCATGCGCGAGATCCTCGGCCGTTCGCCGGAGCTGATCGCGCGGCGTGACATTGCCGGCCTGGCCTCGCTCGACCTCAAGTTCCATACCGCCATGTCGGCCGCCTCGCGCAACCGCGTGCTGGCCGACCTGCTGCGCAACCTGCACGAGAAGCAGGCCCGTTTCTGGTTCCTCTCGCTATCCGATCCGCAGCACCTGGAGAACGTCTACCAGGAGCACCTGCTGATCGTCGACGCGCTCGAGCGGCGCGACATCCCGGCGGTGCGCGAGGCCATCCGGGAACACATCGACGAATTCCGGAAGAACATCATCCGGACCATCTGACCCACTGACCGTTTTTCTCCGCAACAGGTAGTACGACATGCCGACACTGCAATTCCAGGTCGCCGGCGAGGGCGCACTCGCCCTCGACATCCAGCGCCTCATCATCGCCGGCTGGACCGGCCGCGACGCCGACGCCGTCAACCATCACATCCGCGAGCTCGAAGAGATCGGCGTCAGGCCGCCCTCGACCGTGCCTTGCTTCTACCCGCTGGCCGCCTCGCTGCTGACCACCGAGACGCTGCTCGAAGTGCCGCGCGAGGATTCCTCGGGCGAGATCGAGTTCGTGCTGCTGGCCGGCCAGGACGCCATGTACATCGGCGTCGGCTCCGACCACACCGACCGCAAGGTCGAGGCCTACGACGTCACCGTCTCCAAGCAGATGTGCGCCAAGCCGCTCGGCACCGAACTCTGGCGCTTTGCCGACGTGGCGGATCACTGGGACCAGCTGCAGATGCGCTGCTGGCGCACCCGCAACGGCCAGCGCGAGCTGTACCAGGAAGGCCTGGTGACGCGCCTGCTCGATCCGCGTGACCTGATCCGGCGCCTCACCGGTGAAGACACGCTGCCGCCCGGCACCGCCATGTTCTGCGGCACGCAGGCGGTGATCGGCGAACTCGGCAGTGGCGAAGCCTTCGAAGTGGAGCTGCACGACCCGGTACGCAAGCGCACCCTGCGCCATGCCTATCGCGTGGCCTGCCTGGCGGTGGCACCATGAGCGCCGCGCAACCGACCATCGCCGCGCTCGCCGCCGAACTCGGCGCGGGGCGCACCACCAGCGTGGCGCTGACCGAGCAGGCGCTGGCGCGCATCGAAGACCATCGCGCTAAGGGCGGCGTCGCCTTCCTGGAGGTGGACGCGGCCGGCGCGCTGGCCGCCGCGCGTGCCGCCGACCAGGCCCGCGCGGCCGGCCTGGTGGCGTCGCCGCTGGCCGGCCTGCCGATTTCCATCAAGGACCTGTTCGACGTAAAAGGGCAGGTGACGCGGGCCGGATCGAAGGCGCTTGCCGGCGCGCCCGCCAGCGCAGACGCAGTCGCCGTGGCGCGCCTGCGCGCAGCGGGCGCCGTGCTGATCGGGCGTACCAATATGAGCGAGTTCGCCTTCTCCGGCCTTGGGCTGAACCCGCACTACGGCACGCCGCGCACGCCGTTCGACGAAGCCCGCATCGCCGGCGGCTCCACCTCGGGCGGCGCCGTCAGCGTGGCGCTCGGCATGGCAGCCGCGGCGCTCGGCACCGATACTGGCGGCTCCATCCGCATCCCCAGCGCATTCTGCGGCCTGACCGGCTTCAAGCCCAGCGCGCGCCGCGTGCCGCTGGATGGCGGCGTACCGCTCTCCACCTCGCTCGACTCCGCCGGCCCGCTGGCACGCTCGGTGGCCTGCTGCGCGGCGTTCGACGCCATCGTCAGCGGCGAGGCCCTGGACAGCAGGCCCGCGCCGCTGGCCGGATTGCGCCTGCTGGTTACGCGCGATTTCGTCTGCGACAGCCTCGACGCCGAGGTCGCCCAGGCCTTCGACGCCACGCTCGACATGCTCGCGCGCCTTGGCGCGCGCATCGTGCCGTTCAATTTCCCCGAACTCAAGCGCCTGCCGGACATCAACGCCGGCGGCGGCCTGACCGCGGCCGAGGCGTGGCACTGGCACAAGCAACTGCTGGCCGAACGCGGCGGCGATTATGACCCGCGCGTCGCCATGCGCATCCGCCGCGGCGAGCAGCTCGGCGCCGCCGACTACCTCGACCTGCTGGCCGCGCGCCGCGCCATGCAAGCGCGCGCCGCCGGGCTGCTGCGCGAGGCCGACGCCTGGCTGATGCCCACCGTGGCCGTACGCCCGCCACGGCTGGATGCGCTGCAAAGCGACGAAGCCTTCTTCGCCACCAACGGCCTCGTGCTGCGCAACGCCAGCGTGATCAATTTCCTCGACGGCTGCGCCGTCTCGCTGCCGCTGCCGGTGGCCGGGCAGGGCATCGGCCTTGGCGTGTGCGGCCTCAACGGGCAGGACGCGCGCGTGCTGCAGGTAGCGGGCGCCATCGAGACCGTGCTTCAGTAATCCAGGAACGAACCGAGGGCCGCAGCCACGCAGCGCGGCCCCGCCATCCACACCCAAGGAGTTACACCGATGACCACCGTGATGACCGGAGCCCCCGACGCGATGGCGCCCGCCGCCGCGCCCAGCGCCGCCGAGCGCGACCACGCCTACCGCAAGATCGCGGTGCGGCTGATTCCCTTCCTCGTCTTCCTGTTCGTGCTGGCCTGGATCGACCGCGTCAACGTCGGCTTCGCCAAGCTGCAGATGCTGCAAGACCTGCAGTTCAGCGAAGCCGTGTACGGCTTCGGCGCCGGCATCTTCTTCATCGGTTATTTCCTCTTCGAAGTCCCCAGCAACCTGCTGCTGGAAAAGATCGGCGCGCGCCGCACGCTCGCGCGCATCACCATCCTGTGGGGCCTGGCGTCGATGGCGATGATCTTCGTCAAGACTCCCATGCAGTTCTACGCGCTGCGCTTCCTGCTCGGCATCTTCGAAGCCGGCTTCTTCCCCGGCGTGGTGCTCTATCTCACCTACTGGTTCCCCGCCCAGCGCCGCGCCCGCATCAACGGCCTGTTCATGACCTCGTTCGCCATCGCCGGCGTGATCGGCGGCCCGCTTGCCGGCTTCATCATGAGCCGCATGGAAGGCGTCGAAGGCCTTGCCAACTGGCAATGGCTGTTCGTCATCGAAGGCATCCCCTCGGTGCTCGCCGGCATCGCCGTGCTCATGTTCCTGCCAGAAAAGCCCGCCAGCGCCAACTGGCTCACCCAGGGCGAGCGCGATCTCGTCAGCCGCGAGATCGAAGCCGAGAACCGCGACCCCGCCAAGCACTCATCCCTGCGCGACGCCTTCGCCAACGCCCGCGTCTGGATCTGCGCCGCCATCTACTTCTGCGTGGTCAGCGGCAACGCCACCATCGCCTTCTGGTCGCCGTCCATCATCAAAGAGCTCGGTGTGCAGGGCAATCTCCAGATCGGCCTGGTCTCCGCCATCCCCTTCATCGCCGGCACCATCGCCATGGTCTGGAACGGCATCCACTCCGACCGCACCGGCGAACGCCGCCTGCACTGCGCCCTGGCGACACTCATGGCCGCCGCCGGCCTCGTGCTCACCGGCATGTGGCTGCACAGCGCCGTGCTCGCGCTCGTCGCCCTGACCATCGCCTCCGTAGGCATCCTCGCCGCCTTCCCCGTATTCTGGTCCCTGCCGTCCGCCTTCCTCGCCGGCACCGCGGCCGCCGGCGGCATCGCCCTGATCAACTCCATCGGCAACCTGGCCGGATTCGTCGCCCCGTACATGATCGGCTGGTTCAAGACCAGCACCGGCCAGCTATCCTCCGGCCTGTACTTCGTCGCCGCCCTCGAAGCCTGCGCCACCGTCCTTGTACTCTCCTGCATCAAGGGCAAGCGCTGAAACCGTGGGCAGCGCACGTTGATTGCGCCGATGCAGGCAAGGGGCTGGATTCCCCGCGCGCTTTGCGCTAGAATCCGCAGCCTCGTTGCGCTGCATGCGCAAAGTGCGCCGGCAGCACAGGAAACACAAGCCAGGCGGGCAGTCTTGCCCGCCGCTTCTGTGACCTCACACGCTGCCCGGCCCGCCTGCAACGCCAGCGAGCACAGCGGCCTCCCGCCAGGGATGCGCCCGCAGGGACTGCGAGGGTGGCGAAATTGGTAGACGCACCAGGTTTAGGTCCTGACGCCAGCAATGGTGTAGGGGTTCGAGTCCCCTCCCTCGCACCACCCACCCCTTTCCGCAGTACACAAATCCACACCAAAGTAGACCGCAAACCTAAGCCCCACAAGGGTTTCTAGGATTTTGCACGTCCTCGCTTTCGTGTCGGGAAAGCCGCACAAAAACCCGCGAAAATACGCCTCATTACGCTTGAATTACGCCAGCACTACGTCCGGGTCTGCCGGCGCGCGGCCTGCTCGGTACAATGGCCATGTGCCAAGCGCACCACAATATCGGGATGAGCGCGTTTGCTCTGGCTCCGGGGCCCTAAGGAATTTGGGCAGTGGCAAGTCGGTTCGAGTACGGTGAAACGCGCTTTGTCGCTACAGGCATGATCGGTGAGCGTGTCTATGTGCTGGTGTACACAATGCGAGGCGAGACGATGCGCGTCATCAGCCTGCGCAAAGCCAACCGCCGCCAGGTGTTGAACTATGTCGACGAAACGTAGTGTCCATATCCCTAGCGAAGCCGAGGACAGGGCGCTGACACTCGCGGCGGAATCCGACCCCGACAACCCGCCGCTTACCGATGAGGAACTGGCGCGCATGCGACCCGCGCGGGAAGTGCTGCCCAAGCTGATCGGTGAGAAGGCAGCGCAGCCCTTGCTCAAGCCGCGCGGCCGGCCGGCGCTGCCGGCAGACCAGCGCAAGGTATCGCTCAACATGCGAGCCGACCGCGATGTGATCGACGCATTCAAGGCAACCGGAGATGGCTGGCAGACGCGTATCAACGAAGTACTGCGCGCCTACGCGAAGTCCCACCGCATGCTGCCCCGCGGCTGACCTGCTGCTTTCCTCCGTGCCACTTGCCTCTTTCCTGTGGTCGTCCCCGTAGCGGCGCCTAGAGCGCCGCTATTCGTTTCTCCTCTCCAAGCCACCACTCCGACATCGATGCCGCCGATGCACTTCCAGGTGGCGATCACGTTGCCGACCTGCGAGGCTGCCTGTTTGAATCCCTTGGCGCCGCCACGGAGGCCACAGCAGAAGCCGAATGTCTTGTACTCGCGGCGGATCGTGCGAGCACCTCGCTGTAGGAGAAAGCCTCGCTGCGGGAGGACGTAGTTCCTACATTCTGCCGATCGATCGATGCGTATGCTGGAAAAAGCCGAAGGGTGTTTAGGAGAGCCTCATGAAGACCATTCTTGTGTTGATTGCCGCATCAGTTGCGCTGCTTGGCGGGTGCGTTGTCGCACCCGATCGAGACGAGCACCGCGGGGGGTACTACGGCGGAGATGGGCGAGCAGATCATGGTGATCGCTATTGGGGGGATCATCGGGACTACAGTGGTGACAGAGATCGATGGCAGGGCGCCCCGAGGTACTAGCGTGCTCCGCACCCTCTAGCATTCCTCCATCCAAAGGCCGGATACCCGTGCTGCCCCGATAGGCAGACCTGCCAAGGATTGACGCTCGCAGCCACCTTGGGGTGGGTTATTTTTGGGTCTTGGGCTGCTGGAGCGTGGAGCCGGCCGACGACTGATACAGAGACGGTTGGGAATATGATGTTTCGCTATCGCTCGTCGCGGTGTCTCCTTTAGAGCGAGAGCGGGCACCTGCGGCGCTGTAGCGCTTTCCAAGATCGGCGTTCACTCCACCCGCGGAGTAGCCCTGCGTCTGGCCAGAACCGTAGCTGCCCATGGTGGCAGTCTGGCCGTAGCCAGACGTGCCGCCGGCTTGGCCATAACTGGCCGCACCAAGACGCGGCCCGGCCTGGGCTGTCCCAGCCAACAGCACAAGAATCAAGCAGGGTATCTGTTTCATTTGTAGGCTCCACTTCGTAGATGTAAGGCTGATTACCTGATAGGAGGTCATTGTGCTGTCCAGCCAATGACTGGCTTTCCCTACCGAAGTTGGGAACGACAAATACAACGGGCCAGGGGGCGCGTCGGCCAGCAGCTTCTTGAGCGCGGCCTTGCGTTGCATGGGGGGAGAATTCGGGCAGCTGCGGCGCCGATGCGCGCGAGGGCACGATATGGCGGAGCGCCTACGAGCCGCAGGTGGCCACGGAATCTAGACTAGTCGCCGGTCAGCCAATCGAAGAACTTGTACACACCATAGGCTGCCGCTGCGCCCAGTGCAACAGGTGCCGCGGCTGCTGCAACTGCCGAGCCACCGGCGAGGGACGCGATTCCAGCCACGACCCCGGATCCCGACGGCAAGGTACTTAACGGGCGGAGTGGTGGCCGCTAAACCCCTCATTCGGAGGGGTTTGACTGGACATGCAATCAGAATGCCGAAGGCCGGTCCGGCGGCTATAGCTTTGCGAGCGCATTCACTCCTGACGCGCGCGGCGCGGGCGCGGCATCCATCAGCGCGCCACAGGCCCGCGATGGCGGGCGGACTGCCGCTGCCGGCCACAGCAGCCAATCAGCTCGACATCCACGATGGGCATTTTCACTGTGAAGCGCAGTGGCCAGGGCGACAGCCGCCGACTGAGGCAGCCCACTCCTCCGGGGAGATTTAGGATCGTCCAAATGCCTGCCGGTATTGCGCCGGCGTAAGCGCTGTCAGGTCCTTGAACATCCGGCGCATCCCGGAGTCGCTGCTAAAGCCGAGTTCCGCGCTGATCGTATTGGCCGGCGCAGAGGTATGAATCAGGCGCTCGCTTACTTGATTGAGCTTTATCCGGCGCACATAGCTTGCGACCGGCAAGCCGGTCGCGGCAACAACTTTCCGGGCCAGGGTTCGCTCTGTCATGTTCAGTTCCTGGGCCAGGCGGGCAACTGTCGCCTCAGTAGCAGAAATCTGTTCCGCAATCATGTGCAGCTTGCGCAGTAACCGATCCGGCTGCTCGATCAGACTCCTCATCTGAAAGGCATGATGAGTGCGCTCGGGACGCGGCAAGACCATAAGCTTCGTCAGATCCCGGTAGGCTTCCCTGCTGATCCGCTTTTCTATGAAAGACTGTGCGATCGGCAGATAACCGTTGACCCCTGACGCGGTCGCAGTACGCAAGTTGTAAACACTGGTTCGTTCGGTTTGCCAAACGGCCTTGGGAAACTGCTCTCGCATCATGTCGGCCAGCCACCATGTGACCGTCGCCTTTTGCCCGTTCAGCCTGCCCGTGGCGGCAGCCAGGCAGACGCCGGTGCAGTAGCTCCACATCATCACGCTTCTTTGCAGGCCGGCCAAAGCCGTGATCATGCCCGCATTCTTCGCCAGGGCGCCGGCTATCTGCCAGGCTGATTCAGCCCAGAACCCGGGTATCAGTATTGCATTGAGGCAGGCGTCTTGAGCCGCGGACGCGGCTTTCAGCGAATGGCCGTGAGCGCATTCGACAAGGCCCGCCTGGGCCGCTACAAACACCGGCTCGAAGAGAACCATCCCGGCCCGGCGGTTCGCCGCATGAACAAGATCCGCGAACGCGAACAGCCCTGCCGGCAAGCATTCCGGGTACAGCAGCAAACCGATGCGGAAGGGAGCCGGCGGAGGCATGGCAGAAAATAATCGTTTTATGTCAGTTCTGGCCATTTTAGGAGAGCGACGCGCAGCACACAATGAATTCCTCCCATCAGGAAGGATAGATCATGAAAATAACGCAACTCCGCAATGCCACGGCCGTCGTCGAGATTGGCGCTTATACGATCCTGGTTGATCCGATGCTGGCACCAAGAGGCGCATTGCCGCCACTGAGGTTTCTCGGCCAGCGAGAGCGCAATCCCGTCGTTGATTTGCCGCCGGTGACCGATTCGTTGCTGGAATCGGTGACGCATTGCCTGATTACGCATTGCCAGAAAGGGCATTTCGACCATCTCGACCGCATGGGAAAGCACTGGCTACGCAGCAGGCAAATTCCCGTTATCTGCACGCCGCACGATGCGGAGCATCTTCGTCAACGCGGCTTAAACGTACATCCGCTGGCGGAGAATCATCAAGAACCGCAACCATTCCTCGGCGGGAAAATCAGGACAATGGCTTGCCGGCATGGGAAAGGCATGGTTGGACTGTTGATGGAGCACGGCGTCGGCTACTTAATCGAGATGCCGGGGGAGCCTAGCCTGTATCTCTCCGGCGATACCATTTTTACACCCGCAATTCGCGAATTTATCGCGCGCCTTCAACCCCAGGTTTCCCTGATCCCGGCCGGAGGAGCCAAGTTCGACGTCGGGGACGAAATCATCATGGGCACGGGTGACGTGATTGAATTCACCCAGGCCCTGAAAGGCATAGTAGTTGCCAATCATCTGGAAGCGCTGAGTCATTGCCCCGTACAACGGGCGGAACTAAGGGTCGCGGCAGCCCGTGCAGGCGTGGGCGACAGGTTGCGGATTCCCGCGGATGGGGAGGCCTTGGAATTCGCGGCTTGAAGGTTTGGCCTTGGGGTCGAGAGCAGCAGTTCGTCGGTTATCAGCTCCCGGAGCCGGACTGTCCGCTGGTGAAAGTTCCGGGGACGGCCAGCGACGTTGAGTGGTACCGCGCCGCGCTGGCCGAGTTGCTGTTGCGCGCCGGCTATGAGGTCAGGCTGAAGGCGGCGGCGGTGGCGGCGTGTCAGTGAGCGCACGCAGCGGAGCAAGGGACGCGGCTGGCGGACCCGGAGAACAATGCTAGGGCCTGCAGGGGAAGGCTTTCCTCAACTCTCGTAGCAATGTGGGGGTCACGTAGTCGACGTCGGGGGGGCTGTTCAAGATAAGCTGTTTGGCGGTGTCATTGGTCAGCGCCAAGTTGCCCGGCATGCAGAATAGCGGCGTGCCATTGATCACCCGCGCGGTAGAGGCACTCCAGGTTACGCCTTCCGTCAAGCCTTGCAGAAAGGCGTCGGTGTGCGAGTTCATGGCGGGATTTGCGGCCATTGCACGGAAGAATTTGACAGTCATGTCGGCGTGCGCGGGGGCAGCAACGGTCGCGGTGAGCGTCGCAGCAAGCAATATTCGAAGGCTAATTGACATAGGTTTCGTTTTATTTTTCAGTGGGTATGAAATCAGGCTGAGGGCGGCGATGGCGGCGATGGCGGCGATGGCGGCGATGGCGGCGATGGCGGCGATGGCCGCGTGCCTGTAGCCGGGCAGTTTCTCAGTTTCCGCCGCGTTGGGAAATGAGGTCTATGCCCTTGGTCATGGCGTCGATGATGGCTACGGCCGATTCCGCGCCCATCGCCACGACGATATGGCCGCCGCCAGACGGAATGATCCTGATGCTCAGTAGCCTGTCTCCAGCCTGGAACTCTTCGATGGCCCGCGTGACGGCAGATTCAAAGCCGATTGAGACGCTGGGGTCATCGATGCGACCAGCAGACCAGGCGAACCTGTTGTTCAGGCTCACGCCGATCAGAAGCCGCTCTCTGGCCGGCAGGTGTTTAATTTCGGTGAACGCTTCGAACACATTCATCAGTCTTGTTCCTCATGATTTCCGGTGTGCGGGTGCCGGTCAGCGCGCGGGATAGGGCTTCCCGAGATCCCAGCGCGACTGCCAGTGCGCGATGTACTGGCGCGAAACCTCCGGCATGTCTCGAATGACGACCACATTTTCGGAGTTGGCCGTCTCGGCGGACGGCGCGAAATTGAAAGAGCCCGTTTCTACCGTATTGCCGTCGACGATGATCGTCTTGTCGTGATGGATGTGGAAATGGTCGTTGGTCCGCAGTTCCACACCATTGCGGGTCACGAAGTCCATGGCCGCATTGCTGACTTTGCCCAGGTTGCGCTTCTTGTCGATCACCACGCGCACATCCACGCCGCGATTCCTGGCATCGACCAGCGCCTGCATGATGTCGGGGGCCTGGAACGCGTAGGCGAGCATCTGGATGCTGCGCTTCGCGCTACCGATCGTCTCCAGCACCAGCATCCGCGCCGAGCCTTCCGGAGAGAAGCCGACCTGAATGCTGGGTTCGGCATGGGAAAGGGATGGACTGCCGAGCAGGGCCGCCAGCGCGATGCATCGAATTGTCTTCCACGGGCCGGAGAACGATCGCTTCTCGCCGACCGGCTCCGACCGGGCATTGGTCGTGTCGAACTTGCCCACGATGATCGGCGCGGCATAGTCCGGCCAGGTCTCTGCGGGATCGTCGA
This sequence comes from Cupriavidus sp. 05T41, assembly GCF_056396525.1. Lineage (NCBI taxonomy): Bacteria > Pseudomonadati > Pseudomonadota > Betaproteobacteria > Burkholderiales > Burkholderiaceae > Cupriavidus > Cupriavidus sp. 05T41. The sequence goes on along the minus strand of NZ_JBFTLQ010000029.1, from coordinate 74,750 downwards.
GTGCAGGCGGCTCGACGCAATACACGTCACGCAGCAGCTGGCGCTGCACCGGGGCGTAGTTGTTGTACATGGGTGGTTCTCGTGGGCTTGGGCTTGCAGTATCTCACTCGGCGCCGTCGACTGGCTCGGCCCGGCAGGCTGACGCCAGCGGCTTCGGGCCGGAGTTCATTCAATAGTGTCAGCGTTCGGTGTCCGGTTGTGGCATTCTTCGCACAAAGAAAAGGGGTCACATGAACAAGCTTCTATTGCTCTGCGTCGCGGCGGCGGCCGCTTGGTTCTACTTCAAGCAATCACCCAAGGTTGAGCAAGCTGCCCAAGCTGCTTTGCCCATGATTGAAAAAACAGCACCTCCTGCGGCTTCGCCAGTCTTTCAATGCCAGGGGAAGCAGCACTGCAGCCAGATGACTTCATGCGAGGAGGCTCGTTTCTACCTGCGCAACTGCCCGAGCGTGAAGATTGACGGCGACCACGATGGCATCCCATGCGAGACGCCGCCGCTGCAGTGTTCGTAGATGGCGCGGGCCCGGCGCGCGACGCAGCTACACCCGCTTGAAGGCGGGCGTAGCTGCGTGTCGGTGAGTTCGCGGATTGCGGCGGACGGTCAGCGTGAACCCGCTCCCGTCCTGAGTTGCTCTTCTATCTTGGTAAGATTGAACGAGCCGGGTGACTGACTTGGCGGGTATTCTTTCATCGATTGCAGGAACTGAGCAGCCATTGCCTGAATCGGTACGATGACATACACCCTGTCCAGGAGCCAGTCGTTATAGGTGTTGGAGTTATGCTGGGATTTCTCGAATGGATCTCGACGCAGGTTGAAAACCAGCGGGACGCGCAGCTCCGTAAAAGGCTCTCGCCACACACCGAACGCTTCCCCCCGATTCTCCAGGAACACTACCTTCCAATCCTGATACCGGGCGGCGACGACCTGGCCGTCATCATTGACATACCAAAACTCCTTGCGGGGCGATTCCTTTGCCTTGCCCGACAGGTAGTCGTTCAGGTCGTAACCATCGCAATGTGCCCGGTATTTCCTGCCGGCAAACGTAGCTCCCTTCAGAAGGCGCTCCTTTACGTCTGGCATGCCGGCGGCCGCCAACAGCGTTGGCATCCAGTCCTCATGTGCGACGATGCCGGTGAGTATCGTGTCGGCTTGCCAATGACCCGGCCATCGGACGAAAGCAGGGACGCGGTAGGCACCTTCCCAATTGGAGTTTTTCTCGCTGCGGAACGGCGTGGTGCCCGCGTCGGGCCAGGTGTTGTAGTGAGGCCCGTTGTCGGTCGAATACATGACGATGGTGTCGTTGGTCAACCCCAGGCTGTCCAGCTCCTTAAGCAAGTCCCCGACCATGCGGTCATGCTCGACCATTCCGTCGCTGTATTCGTCCTGTCCCGAGATGCCGCGATTCTGGGCCTTCACATGGGTCCTGAAATGCATCCGAGTCGCATTCCACCAGATGAAGAACGGCTTGTCGGCTTTCGCCTGCCGGCCCATGAACTCCTTGGCGGCGGCGAGCGTCTCTTCATCAATTGTCTCCATCCGCTTCTTTGTGAGTGGCCCGGTGTCCTCGACCGTCTGCCCGCCCTTTCCATCCGCCTTGGACCGGATCACGCCGCGCGGGCCAAACTTCTTGGCAAATCCCGGATCCTTCGGGTAATCGAGGTTTTCGGGCTCCTCCGATGCGTTCAAGTGATACAGGCTTCCAAAATACTCGTCAAAGCCTTGCATGGTGGGCAGGTGCTCGTCACGGTCTCCAAAGTGATTCTTGCCAAACTGGCCGGTAGCGTACCCCTGCGCTTTTAGCAGTGCGGCAATTGTGGGATCGGATTTCTGCCAGCCTTCCTTGGCCCCCGGCAGCCCGACCTTTGTCATCCCGGTGCGCACCGGGACCGCGCCCCCGATAAAGGCCGCGCGCCCGGCGGTGCAACTCTGCTGTCCGTAGTAATCGGTGAACCCCACGCCTTCCTTGGCCAAGCGGTCAATGTTTGGCGTCGTGTAGCCCATCATGCCGTGGCTGTTCCGACTGATGTTCCAGGTGCCGATATCGTCGCCCCAAATAATGAGAATGTTGGGCTTCTTCCCGGTGGCCTGGGCCTGGGCCGGAGGACCGGCGATCAGCAGTGACAGGCAGAAAATCGGCAAGAGGAGCGCTGCGCCCCAAGTTGAACGCGAGCGTTGGAGTGCCTGGAGCATGCTGTACCTCACATGTATACGCGCAAGACGATGTGGATGCACCGAGATCAGGCTAGCAGAGAGGCGGCAGAAGCTGAATTAACTGTTATGTGCGGCGGTCTTACTTATTTCGCCTGCGCCCTCTGGCGAACGGAAGTGAACGGAGTCTCCTCCACTCGGCGGAGGCCCGGCAAAGTATTTGGGCGTTTCCTACCTGTAGGGGTTCGGCGGACGCGTTGGCTGGTTCCCGTATATGCCTTGTCAAGGGCGAGCGGGTTTCGAAGTTTCCGAAATCTTCCTGAGCACGGGATCGGCGTTGGCCGTGACGGCCCGGCTATGTGAAGCGCTCCCGTGCTGCCTGCTTGCGCTGGAGCAACGGCGCGTACTCGTGCAATTCCCGTGGCGCGATGTCGAAGGCGCGGCGGAATGCGCGCGTAAAGCTCGACGCATCATTGAAACCCAACCCCAGGGCAATATCCTGGACCTCCATATGCGGAAAGCGCACAAGCTCATCGGCCGCCATTCGCAGCCTGCGGCTGCGGATATAGGCGGCCAGGCCGCCTTCATGCTCAAAGAGACGGTAGACGCTGGCGCGCGAGAGATGCAGCGATGCCAACACGCTGTCAGGCGACAAATCCGGATCGTGCAGATTGGCCTCGACATGTCGCCGCACCTGTCCATAGACGGCAGCGCGTACCGCTGCGCGCCGATTGCCGGAAAGCCCTGCCTGACGGCTGAAAGCGGTGGCGAGTAGCTCTACCGTGGTGAGAAAGCGCTGACGCGCTTCCTGCCGGTCGAGACCGCTGATTTGTCGGTTTAATGCAACGAGATGCTCAATGATCAGGCGTGTCAAGGGGGTGGTGGCTTGAATCGAGCGACCATGCAGCGAGGCGGCATCGGGAAACGAGCTTTCCACCAGATCGCGTGGCACAAAAAGGAGCAGTATCCGGCCATCAAAATTCCGGATTGTGCACGGCTGGTCCATGTCCAGCGCGAGGATACTTGGCGCGTGCGGTATCTGTGGCGCGTCGAGCCGTGGCTTGCCGTTCAGGAACTGCCCCGGCGGCCCTTCAAGGAACACGCTGAAGCTTATGTCATGAATGCTCTCGGTCGATACCCGGCCCAACGATCGCACGGCCAGGTTCGGCCCGGTGCGGAAGTCGAAGAGGCTCAGATTGTCGATCGTGTAGCGAGACAGCGATGCGTCGAACCTATCCTCGGCTTGCTTTGACGAAGGCCGTATGTCGTAGACAGGGCTCATGCGCTCCTGCCAGGCCCGGAAGCTTTGACGGGCGTCGCCCTGCACGCTGAAATTGCTGTGCACGATGCCGGGCGCAAGCGTCGGCGGCTCTGGCGGCAATAACAAGCGGCCGTGTAGCGGGTCGTCGTTCAATGCAGCGCTCCTGGCTGATTTTCGTCCAGATAGGGTCCGCCCCGTGTGGCTGAACTTTATGTTGAGCCACCAGCCCGCGCGGAGCGAGCTATGGCAGGTTGCCAAGCATATCAGTACTTGTTTTGCCGGAGCACACAGCGAGCGGCTCGCCGGAAAAGCGATGGCTTTCAGTACTCGGAAAACCACACACGATCCTGAGCGCGGACCGCCTGCCGGCGGCCGCTTTCGAGGAGGGATAGCGTCTCTCCCGGGTCGACATCGCGGCCAGCGCGTGGTGCCCGGGCAATCCCGACAAAGTTGTCCCCGGCAAACCGCTGTCCTAAACTAAGTGCGCAGTTCTCCCCGTTCAAACATGCTGGGCAATACCAAGGAGACACCATGACAATCCGGGTCGGACGATGGCTCAGCCGCAACGGCGGCGGGCTCGAAATCCTCTCCATCGGGCCGGGTGCCCACTTTACCGGGCGCTACCAGACCAAGGTCGGGAAGCCCGATCCCAGCGCCTGGTTCGAGACGCACGGCATGACCGACGGCGCGCTGATCGGATTCACGGTGCTCTGGAAGAACCAAGCTGAGCAGCATGCCTCGCTGACCACCTTTGCCGGTCGCTACCTAGCCGCGGGCGAGCAGGATGGCCTGGGCGATCCATCGCGCGAGCGCATCGAGGCCCAATGGGTACTGGCCCGTCGCTACGAGGACGATGATCCCGCCAAGCCGCACGCCATGTGGGAGACCTTTATCTCCAACTCCGCCATCTGGTACTGGACGCCCTGAGCGGTCAACCCAGCGCGAGCCCGGCATGGAACAGTAACTGGCGGAACACCGCCAGTCGCGCCTCGCCCGTCTGCGCCAGCCTCTGGCAGACGTGGATGTGCGCGGTCCTGTCGCTGTGACCTAGCAAGGCGTCCTTGCACTCGCGCTCCGAGATCTCCAGGTGCACGCCGGTCAGGATCGCGCTGCCCTTGCCCACGCGTGAGCTCACGATCGCGGGCGGGTCGCCTTCGATGCCGGTATAAACGGCCAGGACCTGGGTCTCCGGCCCCGGCGCATCGCCGAAATCGAAGCGGCAGCCGCCGTGGTAGTGCGTGTAGAGCGACACCGGCGCAGCGGTCAGCCGTTCCGTCGTCCGGATCTCCACCGCGGCGGTGCTGCGCGGCGTGCCGTCATAGGCGACGCCTCCCGTGAGTTCGGGCAAGGAGCCCACCGCAACCGCGTCCACGAAGCTCAGCTCCCGCGTGCCGCAGATCTCGCCCGCGCTGCCGGCGTGAAAGGCGAGTTCCCTGCAGGCGTAGTACGCACCCGCGCAGATGCCCAGGTAGACCCCGCCTTGTTCGACAAAGCGCCGGATGCGCGCGTTGGGGGCGCCGTTCAGCGCTGCGCAATAGGGCAGGTCGGCGCCACCCGGCATGACGAACAGCACTGCGTCATCGAACAGCGATGCGTCATGCCGGATGTCATCGGCCATGACCGTGCGGATCTCGTACATACCGGAACGAAGCTGCTGCCCGATGGTGCGCATCAGGCGCGCGGTGCCGTCGGAGGTGCCGGCATCGATATAGGTCAGGATCTGGGGCTTTGACATGATGGTTCGTCGTGATTCGTCGTGGTTTAGCGCAGTCTGTCTTCACGGCTCGTGATCTTGCGCGCGCAGTTGTGGTCTAATCTCGTGCTTACATTGCGTTTGTCTACAATCGTAGTTTCATAATTGCGCAGTTTCGAGCTTTCGACATGACCACACAATCCAATCGTCCCGCCAGCCGCCAGCTGAGGACACTGCCCGAGCAGATCGCCGACAGCATCTTCACTGCCATCGCGAATGGCGAATACGCCCCGGGCGAGCGTATCCGTGAAGAAGCGCTGGCCGAGCAGTTCGCGGTCAGCCGCGGACCGGTGCGCGAGGCCTTGCGCATCCTTGAGAAGGATTCGGTGGTGAACATCCTGCCCAACAAGGGCGCCCACGTCACCCAGCTATCGATCAAGGAGGTTGCAGACATCTTCGAGATTCGCGGCAAGCTTTCCGGCACCATGGTAAGCCGGCTAAGCCCGGAAGAGGCGGCGCAGATTGCGGCGACCATCGATGCCGACGTGCGCGCGCTGGAAACGCTGGCGCAGGAGGCGGATAGCACCGTCGCCTTCATCGAAACCTCGTTCCGCCTCGGGCGCGTCATGCGCGAGGCTTGCACCAATGAGCGCCTGGCCGAGATCCTGGGTTCGCTGGCGCGGCAGACGCTGCGTTACACCCAGCTTGGCCTGTCCACGCCGGCACGGCGCAAGGAATCGGCCCGCAACTGGCGCACGCTGCAAAAGGGCCTCAAGTCGGGCAACCTCGATGCCGCGGCGGAAGCGGCCGAGAAGCTGATCGGCGATTCGATGCGCGAGGCGATCAGGCAGCTCGAAGCGCAGCGGGATGCCGCGCCGCGCACCGTCTGAATCGGCTAAGCCGTTCCCAGCACCATCACCATATACGCGGACATCACCAGGCCGCCCGCCTGCACCAGGCAGTTGCGGGCGCCAGGCACCTGGCGCTCCCCGCAATCCCCGCGTAGCTGACGGACCGACTCGATCATCAGCGGCATGCCGAACATGCCGCCGTGATTGAAGGACAGGCCGCCGCCCGAGGTATTCAGCGGAAATGCCCCGCCCGGCGCAATGCGCCCGCCTCGCACGAAGGCGCCGCTCTCGCCGCGCCCGCAGAATCCCAGCTCCTCCAGGCCGATCAGCACGTTGCTGGTGAACGCGTCGTAGATCTGCACGATGTCGATCTCGCTACGGCTCAGGCTGGCGCGCTCCAGCGCCAGCCGGCCCATCTCCGCGAGCACGCCATTGTCGATCCAGTCGTCCATGCCAAACGGCGTGGCGTGCTGGATATATTGCTCCGCGAACCCTTGCACCAGCACCGGCGGACGGCGCAAGTCGCGCGCGCGCCCGGTCCGCACCAGCACCATGGCGCCGGCGCTGTCGGTGACCTGGCAGATATCGAGCTTGCGCAGCGGGTCGGCGACCATGGGCGAGGCCAGGTAGTCGGCCATGGTCAGCGGCTCGCGCGCGACCGCATTCGGATTGCGCTGTGCCCAGCGCCTCGCCGCGATCGCGACTTCCCCAAGGTCTTCGGCAAGCGTGCCGTAGCGATGCATGTGCAGGCGTGCCTGCATCGCGTAGAAGCCGATCGGGCTCAGCATGCCGTACGGCTGCACGAACTGGCCGTTCGGCATGCGGGCATCCTGCGCATGGCCGCCGCGCGCGCGGCTGCGGTCCAGGCGCTGCGTGCTGCCATAGGTGATCAGCGCCACATTGCACAGTCCCGCCTCCATCGCCGCCATTGCATGGGCGATATGCGTCAGGTTGGATTGCCCGCCGACCACGGTGCTGTCGACATAGCGCGGTTGCAGCCCCATGTGCTCGGTCACCAGCAAGCCGGCGGCGCGGTCGTCCCAGTGCGCGAAGACGGCGTCGATGTCGGAGGGCTTCAGCCCCGCGTCCAGGATCGCGAGCCGCGCCGCGTCGCATTGCAGCGACAACGCGGTGTCGCCCGGCAGGGCCTTGCCCATGCCGGCCTCGCCGACGCCCGCGATGGCATAGCGGCCACTCAGTGCTTTCGGGTCCATGTCCATCCTTTCAAACCGGCTTTGATGCAGCCGTAAGCTGCGCTCGCACATCCTTCTTCAGCACCTTGCCGACCGGGCTGCGTGGCAGCGTGGGCCAGAACTCGACCTGCTTGGGCGTCTTCAGGCTGCCGAAGCGCTTGCGGCACAGCTCGACGATCTCGTCGGCGGTGGCATTGCAACCGGGCTTGAGCTCGATCACGGCGGTCAGGCGTTCGCCCCAGTCGGCGTCGGGTATGCCGACCACGGCGCAGTCCTGCACCGCCGGGTGGCCCCAGATCACCTGCTCGATCTCGCTCGGGTAGATGTTGAAGCCGCCGGAGATGACCATGTCCTTCTTGCGATCGACCACATACAGGTAGCCGTTCTCGTCAAACACGCCGATGTCGCCGGTGTGGTGCCAGCCAAAGGCGCGCGCCTCGGCGGTGGCTTCGGGGTTGTTGTAGTAGCCGGGCGAGACGAGGTCGCCGCGGGCCACGATCTCGCCGCGTTCGCCCGTGCCCACGATATTGCCCTCGTCGTCCATCAGCGCCACCTCGCAGGCGCCCGAGGGGCGGCCGGCGGAGCCGAGGTGCTTGTCGAGTTCGGGGTCGTCGTGCACGAAATGATCCTTGCGCGACAGGCAGGTGATGACACCGGGCACTTCCGACTGGCCGTAGCTCTGCATGAACACCTGGCCCCAGAGGGCGATGCCTTCGCGCAGCTTGTCGACCGACATCGGCGCGGCACCATACAGCACGTACTCGAGCGAGGAGCAGTCGCGTGTGCGCGCATCGGGGTGGGCGAGCAGGCGATAGATCATGGTCGGCGGCAGGAAGATATGCGTCACGCGTTCGCGCTCGATCGCTTCGAGGATCACGCCCGGATCGGCCGACGCAGCGATCACGTTGCGCGCGCCGATGCGTGCCAGTGCCACCATCGTGGCGCCCGCGGCATGCGTGAGCGGCGCCACCACCAGGTGCACGGGGTCCTTGCGCGGTGGCGTGAACTGGTTGCTGATCCGGTAGGCCGTCTCGAGCGAGCGGTGGCTCTGCATGATCGCCTTCGGACGGCCCGTGGTGCCGCCGGACGACTTGATGATGGCGATGTCGTCCGCTTCGCGCCGCACCGTCACGCGCGTCCCGGCGAAGTCCTTCACCCATTGCGCGATGCAGTGGCCGTTCGGCTCCAGCGGCTCCGTCAGCCCGATGACGCGCCTGAGCGTCGGGATCTCCTGCTTCAGGCGTTCCAGGTGCGGCGCGTACTGCGGATGGCAGATCAGCACGGTGATCTCGCAGAAACTGGCGAACCAGATGATGTCCTCGATGGGATCGCGCGCGTTGAGCGGCACGAAGACCGCACCGCTGCGCATCACGCCCAGCATCGCCGGCAGCACCATCGGATGATTGGGCGACAGCATGCCGACGTGCGTGCCCGGTTGCACGTCGCGCACCAGCGCGGCGGCAACCGCGTGCGATGCGCCGGCCGCGTCCTGGTAGCTCAGGCGCACGTCGCCTCCCTGGACGAAGATGCGGTCGGGATATGCCGTGGCGCCGGCGTCGAAGGAATCGATGATCATGGTTTGTCTCTGGTATCGGGAACGGGCCGGGCATTGGCGCTGCCCGTGAGCCGGAACATCGGCAGTGCGACGTCGTCGCTGATGCGTTCGAAGCACACCTCGACCGGCGCGCCGACGGCAAGGCAATCGGGGTCGGCGTCGACAATGCCTGCCAGCATGCGCACGCCCTCGTCGAGCTCGATCATGCCGATCGCATACGGCACGTCCGACGCGAAGGCGGGATGCGCGGCGACGTGGCACACGGTGTAGGTATAGATCCGCCCGTGGCCGCTCGCCTGCACCCATTCGAGCTGGTCGGACAGGCATTGCGTGCAGAAGCGGCGCGGGTAGAACTGGTGGCGCGTACAGGCCGGGCAATACTGTATTTCGAGCCGGCCTTCGTGCGCCGCCTGCCAGTAGTGCGCGGTCTCGGCGGTGGGAATCGGCTGCGGCCTTGCGAGGGAAACGTTCATGTGGCGCTCCTCAGTTCGCGCTCAGCGAGAACTCGCTGCCGCGGACCTGCACCTTCGCCTTGCTCTGGCGCTGTGCCAGGCCGGCCACGAGATCGACGACCGGGTGGTGGACGCTGAAGCTGTCGCCCGTGCCCGTCGGCGCCAGGCCGTTTACCTTCTCGTCGCCGTACATATAGCGCAGCAGCAGTTCGTCGTCGCCCATGTTCTTGTAGCGCTGGCGCAAGCCCGGCAGCACCGGTTCGATCACGGGGGGCGTCAGGCTCACATCCTTCGAGCCGTTGGCGATGACCTTGTCCTTCACGTTCGCGTCGACCGGCAGCGGCAGGGCGCCGAAATACCCGCAGACGTACTTCTTCACTTCATCCGGGACGGCCTTGTAGCGCTCGCCGTTGATGACATTCATCACCGCCTGCGCCCCGATGATCGCGGGATAGGGCGTGACCATGATCGGCGAGCCGAGCTCCACCCGCACCCGCCCGATCTCTTCCAGCACCGCCGGCAGCTTGTCGGAAATGCCGGCGAGCTTGAGCTGAGATTCCAGGTTGCTCATCGCGCCGCCCGCGTACTGGGTGATGTAGTGGCTGGGCTCGTATTCGGCAGGCACGCCGACCGGATGGCCTTCCCGCTCGGCCAGCGCGCCAAGATACGCGCCCACTTCGTCGAGCAAGTCGTCATTGACCACCACGTCGAAGCCGATCTCGCGCAGGTTGCGCGCAATCATCTGGCTGGCCGGCAGCGAATTGCCATTGGCCATCGGGTCCACCGCCGTCAGGATGCTGTCGGCGCCGTGCACCGCGGCCTCGAGTGCGAGCAGCGGCCCGAGTCCGGTCAGGCAGTGGGTGTTGAATTCCAGTCGTGCTCGATCACCGATGGCCTGCTTCATTGCCGGCACCAGGGTGCGTACGCGGTCGATCGTCAGGATGCCGGCCGCATCGGCCAGCGTGACGGTCTGCACGCCAAAGCGCTCGACGGCCTCGCGCGCCTTGCGCGCATACAAGGCGTCGTCATAGCCGGGCGCGATGTTGTAGCCGAGCAAGAGCGTCACGTTGGCGCCGAGCCGGCGCGCCGTGGCGATGCTGGGGGCGAGGTTGTCCGAGCACATCAGCGCATCGAAGATGCCGATGTCGCGGACGCCGTTGGCGATCTGCCGCTCGACGAAGAGCTCGGTGATGTCGTCGGCCACCGGAAAGAAGCCGCGCATCAGGTTGCTGCGGATGGCGGCGCGCAGCGGCGTGCGCGTGAAGCGCTCGCGCAGCAGGCGGATGCGTTCGAACGGGTCCTGGTTCAGGAACAGCACGCTGGCATCGAACTGCACCAGCGCGATCGCCTGCAGCGACAGGAAGCCGGCCTGGTCCATGCGTTCCGCTATCGGCAGCATGTGCTCGGTGCGCATGCGGGTGGCCCACAGGCATTGCTGGCCGTCGCGCAGCGTGTCGTCGGTCAGGTGGATGGTGCGGCGCTTGCCGGTGCGCGCGGTTTCCGCGGCGACCAGTTTCTTGAGGTCTTCGAGCATGAGTTCAGCCCTCCGTGCCCTGGAGTTGGATCGAAACGCCGGGGCCCTGCACGCTGAGTTGCGCATAGGGTGCGGCGCGTGCCGTGAGTCCGGCCAGGAGTGCATCCGCTGGCGTGGTGGGTACATAACGCAGCGCGTCTGGTGAAGCCGGTGCAGGAAGCGATTCCGGTGCGACGCCGCAGGCAAGGAAGAGCACCAGCGCCGCGTCATTCGACGTGGGATGTGCCGCGCGCAATGCGGCGAGCGATGGTGCCGCTGCCTTGGGCACCGCACCGACACGCTGGAGCAACCCGGCGTCGACATTGCCTGCCGCCGCGCCGTGAACCTGCTGCAAGGCGCGGCGCACGCCGGGCCGAAGCTCGGCATAGCGCGGCAGGCCCTGCAGGTGCCGCAGCGCCTGTTCCGCAATCGGCCGCGCGAACGGCGCCAGCATCGGCGGCATGCCGATCTCGCTGCGGACCAGCGCGCACTCGTTGGCAAAGGCGTGCAGCTTGTGCGTCAGCCCCAGTTCGGCCAGCCGTTGCATGCACTGCGCAGCGACTTCGCCCGGCAACTGGTGTGCGTAGGGGGCGAGGTCAAAGACCCACGGGCGGGCCGGCGCGAAGCCGTGGCGATCGGCCAGTTCCGCGAGCAGGCGGCCGGCGTCGCCCACGGCGTGCAGTGTCTGCTCGCTCGCCGGTGTTCCCAGGGCCAGCATGCGCAGCGATTTCAGCAGCGTGCCCAGCGCCGGCACCGAGGCGCCGTTGGCGAGCGGCGCGAACGCGGTGTCGAGCCCGGCGATACCCAGCCGTATCGCCTCCAGCGCAACCATGGGACCGAGCGCGGTCTGGCAGCGCAGATGCAGATCCAGCGGCGTGGCGCCCGGTCCCGTGCCCAGTCCCGCGCGCAGCGCGGGCAGCAGCGTGGCCAGGCGGTCCGGGGTCAGCAGGCCGGCTTCGTCGCGCAGCATCACGCGGGCCGCGCCTGCCTCGGCCAGGGCCGCGGCCTGCTCCTGCAACGCATCGTCGCTGTGCGTGGAGCCGGGCGCGAACGGCAGGGCCGCGATCATGGTCAGGCCGAGCGCCTTGCCAGCCTTCAGCACCGGCGCGATACGCGCGATCTCCACCATCGGGTCGAGCAGCACGATCTCGGACACGCCGCGCTGCGCCAGTTCGCGCAACCACAGCGTGACGGCCTCGGTCGGTAGCACATCGATGCCGCGCCTGCCATGTTCCGTCAGCAGCGCAATGGCGGCGCGCAGCGCAATGCCGGGGCAGCGTTCGCGCAGCAGCGCGATGCGCTGCCAGGGGTCTTCGCCCCTCGTCACGCATTGCTGCAGCGTGGCCGGGGAGGCGACTTCGATCGCCGCCGGGGCGGCCGCCGCCAGCCGCGCGGCGACGGCAAGCATCATCGGGGTCGTCATGGCGCCGGCCCAGCGCGCGCTCTGGCCGTCGGTCAGGCTGACGTCGGTGTAACGCAGGGCGGGCGTGCTCATGACTTCACCTCGGCGGCAGCCAGTGCCTGCTTGGCGGCCTGCGCAGCGGCCTTTTGCTCCGCCTTGCGCTGCGGCAGGAAGGTATCTTCGACCCAGCGCGTCGTGACCCGGCCGCCGACGAAGTCTTCATGCGCCAGCACGGCGTCATGGAAGCGCGCGGTCGTGGTCGGGCCTTCGACCTGCAGGCCTTCCAGTGCGGCGCGCATGCGCGCGATGGCTTGCTCGCGCGTGGCCGCATGCACGATCAGCTTGCCGAGCAGCGAATCGTAGTAGGGCGGCACGGTGTAGCCGGCATAGCAATGCGTATCGACGCGGATGCCTTCGCCGCTTGGCACGTCCCAGCGCGAGATCAGCCCCGGACGCGGCAGGAAGTTGCGGTCCGGGTCCTCGGCGTTGATGCGGCATTCGATGGCATGTCCCTGCAGCTGGACGTCGTCCTGCGTGAACGACAGCGGCAGCCCGGCCGCAACCCGGATCTGCTCGGCGACCAGGTCGAAGCCGGTGATCATCTCCGTCACCGGGTGCTCGACCTGGATGCGCGTGTTCATCTCCAGGAAGAAGTACTTGTTATCGCGCTGGTCGACCACGAACTCGATCGTGCCCGCGCCGCAGTAGCCGGCGTTACGTGTCAGGCTCACCGCGCACTCGCCCATGGCCTGGCGCATTGCCGCATCGACCGCCGGGGAGGGTGCCTCTTCGATCAGCTTCTGGTGGCGGCGCTGCGTCGAGCATTCGCGTTCGCCAAGGTAGACCACGTTGCCGTGCGCATCGGCCATCACCTGGATCTCGATATGGCGCGCATGCTCGATGAATTTCTCCATATACAGCGTGGCGTCGCCGAACGCGGACTGCGCCTCGTTGGCGGCCGAGCTCATCAGCGATTCAAGTTCGCTTTCTTCCCTGACCACCCGCATGCCGCGCCCGCCGCCGCCGGCGGTGGCCTTGATCAGCACCGGGTAGCCGATCTGCGCCCCGACGTGGCGCGCATGCGCCACATCGGCCAGCGCGCCGGAGCCGGGTACGCGCGGTACGCCAGCCTGCTCGGCCAGGCCCACGGCGGTGATCTTGTCACCCATCGCATCGATGGCTTCGGCAGACGGCCCCACGAACACCAGCCCGGCCTTGATGCAGGCGCGCACGAACGACGAGCGTTCGGACAGGAAGCCGTAGCCGGGATGCACCGCGTCGCAGCCAGTGCGCAAAGCCGCCTCGACGATCTTGTCGGCACGCAGGTAGCTCTCGGCAGCGAGCGGGGGACCGAGCACGACCATTTCGTCGGCCAGCCTGGCGGCTAGCGTATCGGTGTCCGCTTCGGAGACACCTGCCACCGCCTCGATACCCAGGGTGCGGCAGGCGCGAATCACGCGCACGGCGATTTCGCCACGGTTGGCGACGAACACGCGCCGGATATCGCGCTTTGCCACGGGGGCTTGTGCATTGTTGTTCATATTCAGCCCTCCTGTGCCGGCTTCATCAGCATCACGATCTGGCCGTGCTGCACCGGCTTGCCGTCCTCGACCACGATGCGCTCGACGGTGCCTGCCACTTCGGCCTTGACCGAGTTGAACATCTTCATCACCTCGACCAGACACACCGTGTCGCCGATATCGACCGTGCTGCCCACCGCGACAAAGGCCGGCTGGTCGGGGCTGGGGTGCAGATAGAAGGTGCCGACCATCGGCGCGCGTACCGCAACCAGGCCCGCAGGCACGTCTTCAAGAGGGGGTGGCGCGGCAGACGCACCGGTGGTGCCGGGGGCTTGCGCCGCAGGCACGGCGGCGCGCGGGGCGGCGGACTGCGGTGCCCGCTCTGGCGCGAACGCCGCGGCCCCGGGCTTGCGGGCATGCAGCGCGAACTCGCCGACCGTCACGTCCAGCGATTCCAGGTGTTCAGCGCTGTCGAGGATTTCGAGGATACGACGTACGTCGGTATGGGAAAGGGGCATGGCTTTGTCTCCATCTACGGAAGTGTGCGCGTCTTCGTCAGCGCATGGATTCATTAAATCATGCTCACATTCCTATTGTCAACAATCGTAATGTAGAATAAAGTCCAGTCATCCGACGTGGGGTCGGGCTAATTCAGGAACTCGACATGACGACAGAGACGATTCGATCCGAGATCACCGGCACCGTGTGGAAGGTAGTGGTGGAACCAGGCACCGCGCTGCAGGCCGACGACACCATCATGATTCTCGAATCGATGAAGATGGAGATCCCGGTGCTGGCGCCCGAAGTCGGCAGGGTCCTCAAGCTGCTGATCGCCGAGGGCGAGCCGGTGCGCGAAGGGCAGGAAATCGCGGTCTTCGAAGAAGAGTGAGCGCCATGAAGCACCCGGACGCGGCAGGGGACTCGCAAGGGGCGCCGATGCGCGCCGGCGCGAGCCATCACTTGCAGACGGTGCCGGAGCAGATCGCAGAGCGCATCTTCGCGGCCATCGAACGGGGCGAGTACGCGCCGGGCGAACGCATCCGCGAAGAAACGCTCGCCGAGCAGTTCGCGGTGAGCCGCGGACCGGTGCGCGAAGCGTTGCGCATCCTGGAGAAGGACTCGGTCGTGCGCATCCTGCCCAATCGTGGCGCCCACGTCACGCAGCTCTCCATCAAGGAGGTCTGCGACCTCTTCGATATCCGCCGCGACCTGGTGGCCGCGATGATCCGCCGGCTTGGCCGCCGCAACGATGCGGTCATTGCCTGGATCGACGCCGAAGTGCGCGAGCTTGAAACGGTGGTGCAGGGCTGCGGCCCGGGCGACGCCTATCTCGCCATCATCGACCGCCTGGGCCGCATGCTGGCCGACAGTTCCGGCAACGAGCGGCTCGCTGAAATCCTGGGCTCGCTGGCGCGGCAGACGCGGCGCTACGCCAGGCTCGGGCTGGCCACCGCGGCGCGACGCGAAGCATCGGCACGCATCTGGCGGACGCTGCTGAACGACCTGAAGGCCGGCGACGCGAACCGCGCGGCCAATGCCATCGAACAACTGATCGACGCTTCGCGCCACGAAGCCGTGAGGCAACTGGAGGCGGACACGGCGAGCGCCGGGCGCGAAGCCGCCGGACACGAAAGGGCGAGTGCCGCCCTCCGAACAAAGGACTTGCTCCAATGAGTGCAAAGAGAATCGCAGGCCATGCCCTGTCATGGGCCGCAGCGCAGTTTCGCGACCGGCCCGCGGTCGTGTTCCGCGACCGCAGCTTCAGCTATACGCAGATCGAACGGCGCAGCAATCAGCTCGCCAACGCGCTGATCGGCCTGGAACTGCGTCCCGGCGAACGGCTTGCCGTGCTGCTCAACAACTCGGTGGAGAGCATCGACAGCCAGTTCGGCGCCGAAAAGGCGGCGCAGGCCTACGTGGCCCTGAACGCGCGCCACACCTTGCGCGAGCAGGCGGCGATCCTCAACGACGCCGAGGCTTCGGTGCTGATCGCCGGCGCCGAGTTTCGCGAGATTGCGCAGCAGGTGCGCCATCACGTGCCGTCGCTGCGGCACGTGATCGGCGTGGGCTGGCATGACGCCGGCGTGCTCGGGTTCGATGCGCTGCTCGCCCGCGCTTCGGACCGTTTCCCGGGCCTTGAGGTGCCGGCCGGTCTGCTGCTGCGAATCGCCTACACCTCGGGGACGACCGGCCAGCCGAAGGGCGTTGCCTATAGCATCGAGCGCTGGGAAGCACGCCTGGCCAACCAGTTTGGTGCCATGGAATACGGCCTCGGCATCGATGACGCGATGCTTCACGCCGGCCCGCTCACACACGCGGCCGGGGTGCACCTGCTGCCGTGCTACTTGCGTGGGGCACGCAATATCGTGGCCGACCGCTTCGATGCCGGGCAGGTGCTGGCGCAGATCGCCAGCGATCGCATCACCCAGTTGATGGTGGTGCCTACCATGCTGAGCCGCCTGCTTGAAGCGCTGGCCGCCAACCCCGCCGCGGACGTGTCTGCCCTGCGGCGCGTGCACTACGGCACCGCGCCGACGCCAACCAGCACGATCCATGAGGCGCTGCAGCGGCTGGGTCCGATCCTGCGCCAGCAATACGGCATGACCGAAGCGGTCCAGCCCTTGTCCGTGCTCTACCCGCACGAGCACCTGGAGCACGGCCAGCCCTCGGCGCGCATCGCCTCGTGCGGCCGGCCGACCATGAATGTCGGGATCACGGTGCGCGATGCCGACGGGCAAGCCTTGCAGACCGGTGAGGTGGGCGAGATCGCACTGGCGCACCAGGGCATCGGCGCCGTGGCGTTCTGGCGCCGGCCAGACCTGGAGCGCGAATCCATCCGTGACGGCTGGTATTACAGCGGCGACCTTGGCCGCTTCGACGACGAAGGCTTTCTCTACATCGTCGGCCGCAACAAGGACATGATGATCAGCGGCGGCTTCAACGTCTATGCGCGCGAAGTCGAGGACGCGCTGCACGCGCATCCGGCTGTAGCGGAGGTGGCGGTGCTGGGCCTGCCCGACGCCGAGTGGGGCGAGGTGGTCGCGGCATTCGTGGTGCGCCGGCCCGGACAGGGCGGCGACGCCGATGCGCTCGGCCGCCATTGCGCCGGGCTGATCGCCGGCTACAAGAAGCCACGCGTGATCGAGTTTGTCGACGCGCTGCCGCGCAACCATGCCGGCAAGGTGACCAAGAACGACTTGCGCGACGCCTACCTGGCGCGCCATGCAGAAGGAGCGATTTCCAAATGAACACGACTCAGGCAACCCAGCCCGCAACGCAGTCTCCAACCCAACCTGCAACCCAACCTGCCAATGGCGAATGGACGGACGAGCTCCATGAGCTGACACAGCGCCGCGCCATCGCGCATGCACTCGGCGGCGAGGAGCAGGTCGCGCGCCATCACGCACAAGGCAAGCTCACCGCGCGCGAACGTATCGATTACTTGCTCGACGCCGGCAGCTTCGCCGAGATCGGCGTGCTGGCCGGTTCCGTCAAATACGGCGCGGATCGCAAGCGCGAGCAGTTCACGCCCAGCAATGCGGTCGTCGGCATCGGCAAGATCGACGCGCGGCGCACGGTGGTGGCGGCCGACGACTTCACGATCCGCGCCGGCTCGTCCGAAGGCTCGGTATCGGAAAAGTGGATCTACGCTGACCGTTACGCCTGGGAGTACAAGCTGCCGATCGTGCGCATGGTCGACAGCGCCGGCGGCAGCGTCAAGCTGCTCGACAAGCTCGGCCACACCAAGATCCCGGGCTACGCCATGTTGCCGATGACGCAGCTGCTCGGCGCCGTGCCGGTCGTTGGTATCGCGCTGGGCGCCTGCGCGGGCCTTGGCGCGGTGCGGGTCGGTTCCGCCCACCTGTCCATCATGATTCGTGGCAAGAGCCAGGTCTTCGCCGGCGGGCCGCCGGTAGTGAAGCAGGCGCTGGGCCTCGACATCGACAAGGAGGGGCTGGGCGGCTACGACGCGATGCACCGATTCAGCGGCGCGGTGAGCCTGGCCGTCGAAACCGAAGAGCAGGCCCTGGAGGCCACGCGGCGTTTCCTTTCGTACCTTCCCGGCAATGTGTGGGAACAGCCGCCGCGCGTGGCCTGCGAGGATCCGGTCGATCGCTGCGACGAGTGGCTCAACCGCGCGATCCCCGCCGACAAGCGCAAGGTGTTCCAGGCGCGCAAGATCCTGAAGGCGATCTTCGATGAAGGCTCGCTGTTCGAGATGTCGCCGGACTTCGGCGGCTCGACCATCACCTGCCTGGCGCGCCTGAACGGCCATGCGGTAGGCGTGATGACCAACAACCCGATGGTGATGGGCGGCGCCCTGACGCGCGCCGCCGCGCTGAAGATGGCGCGCTTCGTCGACCTGTGCGACACCTTCCACCTGCCCATCGTCAACCTGGCCGATCAACCGGGCGTGATGACCGGCCCCGACGCCGAGCGCGAAGGCACGCTGTCCGCCGCGCTGCAGGCCATGCATGCGATCGAGCAGTCTGGCGTGCCTTGGCTGGCGATCGTGCTGCGGCGTTGCGTGGGCTTGGCCGGCGCCATGCTGAGCCCGTGGCACGGGCCGTCGGGCACCGCGCTGCCGAACCGCTATGCGTGGCCGTCGGCACGCTGGGGCTCGATCCCGGTCGAAGGCGGCGTTGCCGCGGCCTACAAGCAGGACATCGCCGCGGCCGCGGACCCGGTCGCACACCGCCTGGACCTGGAGGCGCACTACCACGCGATCTCCTCGCCGATGCGCACCGCCGAACGCTTCGGTGTGCTCGACATCATCGAACCGGCGAGCACGCGACCGCTGCTTTGCGCCTGGGTCGAAGACGCATACCGGGCCACCGCCCGCCGCCTCGGCCCGGTCGGCCGCACGATGCGCTAAGGGAGGACCACCGGCATGGACACCACGCTCGAACTTCCCGACCCGGTGACGGATACCGCAGCGGGCCCTGGCAGCTACGAGGCACAACGCGCCCGGCTCGACGCCCGTATCCGTGAGGCCCTGGCGATGGGAGGCGAAGCCAAGCTCGCCCGGCGCCGGGCCAGCGGCCATCTGAACGCGCGCGAGCGCATCGCGCAACTGTTGGACGACGGCTCGTTCAGCGAGACTGGCATGCTGGCGGTCTCGGTGCTTCCCGCCGACCGCGGCACATCGCCGGCCGACGCCAAGATCACCGGCACGGGGCGCGTCGACGGACGGCGAGTGGCGGTGGTGTCGAACGACATGACCGTCATGGGCGCGTCGTCCTCGGCGGTCAACATGCGCAAGATCGCCCGCCTGAAGGAGACGGCCACGCGCAGCGGCATGCCGCTGATCTTCCTGGGCGAGTCGAGCGGCTCGCGTGTGCCTGACAGCCTGGGCGCGGAAGCGATGGCCGGTGCCGGCCAGGACCCGCAGCAGTACTGCCGCCGGCGTGAAATTCCTTGGGTGAGCGCGGTGCTCGGGCCTTGCCTGGGCTCGTCGACCTGGTACACCTGCCTTTCCGATTTCGTGGTCATGCGCAAGGGCGCGTTCCTCGCGGTGTCGAGCGCGCGGGTCACGTCGCTGGCCATCGGCGAAGCGGTCGATCCCGGGGAACTCGGCGGCTGGAAGCTGCATGCCGAGCAGACCGGGCTGGTGGACGTGATCGTCGACAGCGACGAGGAAGCGCTGGCGGCAATCCGCCGCTTCCTCGGCTACCTGCCGTCGCACGCCGGCGTCCGCCCGCCGAGCCTCCCGGCTGCCAAGGCGACCGCGCCCGACGCGGACAGGCTCCTCGAACTCGTGCCGTCGGCGCGCAGCAAGACCTACGATATGCGCAAGGTCATCGCCGGCATCGTCGACGAAGGCAGCTTCTTCAACCTGAAGGATCGCTTCGGTCGTGCCGCGGTGACCGGCCTGGCGCGGCTGAATGGCGAGAGCGTGGGCATCGTCGCCTCGAATCCGATGTTCAAGGGCGGCGCGATGGACCCCGAGGCTTGCCGCAAGGTCACGTCGTTCCTGGTGATGTGCGATTCGTTCAACATACCGATCCTCTTCCTGGTCGACACGCCGGGCTTCCTGGTCGGCATCGAGGGCGAGCGCAAGGCTGCACCCGCGCATATCATGAACATGATTCACGCCGTGCAACTGTGCAGCGTGCCTAAGCTGTCAGTCATCCTGCGCAAGAGCTACGGCCAGGCCTACATCAACATGGGCGGCGGCCGCAACAGCGACGAGGTGGCGGCCTGGACCAGCGCCGACACCAGCTTCATGGACCCGCAGATCGGCGTCAGCGTGCTCCACGGCATCAAGCGCGAGGACGACCCGGCGCGCTTTGACCGACTGA
Source organism: Cupriavidus sp. 05T41 (assembly GCF_056396525.1). Lineage (NCBI taxonomy): Bacteria > Pseudomonadati > Pseudomonadota > Betaproteobacteria > Burkholderiales > Burkholderiaceae > Cupriavidus > Cupriavidus sp. 05T41. Next base: position 54,859 of record NZ_JBFTLQ010000029.1, on the reverse strand, counting down.
AGGCCGAACTGGCGCGCGATACCTCGGCCTACGCACTGGCCGGCGCCTTCGGCGTACAGGCCGTGATTCCCCCGCAGCAGACCCGCGCCTGGCTGATCGAAGCATTGGCCACCCATCGCCGCGAAGGTAACGGCGGCATCGGCCAGCACGAGATGCGCGCGTGGCCGACGTACATCTGAATGCACTTCGACCAGTAGGCTTAACCCAAGGGATGCCAGACGTGAAAACCACTACCCTGTCGGCCGTAACGGCCAACACCCCCCTGAACGCGCCCGCCGGGCTGTCGCGTGCCCATGCGTGGGTCGTGTTCGCGCTCACCTTTGGCCTGATGCTGTCCGACTATCTGTCGCGCCAGCTCATCGGCGCGGTATTTCCCGCCTTGAAAGCCGAATGGGCGCTCTCCGACTCGCAACTCGGGATGCTGGTGAGCGTGGTCTCGCTTGCCGTCGGCGTGCTGTGCGTGCCGATTTCACTGGTCTCGGACCGCTGGGGACGAGTCAAGAGCATCACGCTGATGGCCTTCGTGTGGTGCCTGGCGACTATCGCCTGCGGCCTGGCGCAGAGCTATGGCCAGTTGCTGCTGGCGCGGATGTTCGTCGGCCTCGGCGAGGCGGCTTACGGTGCAGCGGGGGCCGCGTTGCTGGCCCATGTGTTTCCCGCCAGGCAGCGCGCCGCGGTGCTGGGCGCATTCCTGTCGGCCGGCTTGTTCGGGTCCGTACTCGGCGTGGTCGTCGGGGGCGCCGTGGCGGCCCAGGCGGGGTGGCGCATGGCCTTCTTTGCCGTGGGGGCGCCGGGCCTGCTGCTGGCCCTGATCTATCCCTTCGTCGTGCGCGACTACAAGACCGCCGCGTTGAGCGCCGAGGGGCAGGGGGATGCCGCGCCGGCCCGGCTGCGCCTCGGCCAGATCGCGCGCGAAGTGTTTGCCGCGCGCTCGGGCAATCTCACCTACGTCGCGAGCGGATTGCAGATGGCAATACCGGCGATCCTCATTGCATGGCTGCCGACATACCTCGGCCGCTACCAGGGCATGGACGTGAAGCAGGCAGGGCTGATGGCCGGCGTGGCCGTGCTGGCTTCCGGCATCGGCATGATCTTTGGCGGCGGTCTGGCGGACCGGCTTAGCGCCAGGCATCCGCGACGCCGGGCGCTGGTGCCCGCCGCCTATGCGGTGCTGTCGGCTCTGGTACTGATTACCGCATTCGCGCTGCCGCCCGGTCCGCTGGCCCTGGGCCTGATCTTCCTTGGCGCATTGTTCGCCGCCGCGCACGGAGGCTGTTCCGGGGCCATCGTTTGCGATGTCACCCATCCCGGCGTGCGCGCGACGGTGACGGCGATCATCTCCCTGGCCAACAACCTGATTGGCCTCGCGCCGGGCCCCCTGCTCGTCGGCGCGTTCTCGGACGTTCTCGGCCTGAAGCCGGCACTGACGCTGGCGCCCGTGTTTGCGCTGGCGGCGGCGGTCTTCTTCGTCCTGGCCTCGCGCACCTACGAGGCAGATGCCGCGCGCCATCGCACAAGCGGGACGCAAGAGCCAGCCTGACCGTATTTCGTGATCGTTCGACCCACACAGTTAGAACAGAAGACAGGGGCGGGAGGTGTGCCGCTCTTTGGCTCGCTTGTCGCCTTTCTGTCTGACCGCCGTCCCGTGCCGGGCGTTCTGGAAACGCCTGCATTGGGGGAGCGTCGGGTGTGGGCAAATCATCTGCCCTTACGCGTTGGTTTGAGACCGTCTCGATGCGACCCGCCGTGATCAACGGTCTCAAGGCCTCTGCCCAGGGCGCCACGGCCCCTGGCTTCAGGTCTACTAATCCGCACTCGCTTCGCGCAAGCTTCTCTTCTTGACTTCCATTTAGATGGTACCTACAATCTATTTAAGATTGTTAGCGACCACACACAACAGGAGCGGCGAGATGAGGAAGACGAAGGTCGAGACGGCGGAAACCCGTCGACGCATTGTCGAGGTTGCCGCGCGGGAATTCCGGCTGAACGGCATCCAGGCGACGGGGCTGAGCGACGTGATGTCTCCGTTGAACCTTACGCAGGGCGGCTTCTATCGGCATTTCGACTCGAAGGACCAGTTGGTTGCAGAAGCGTGTTCTCAGGCCATGACTGAAGTGATCGAGGGGCTGACAACGGTCGCTCGCGACAGTCAGGCTGCCAGCGGTTTCGCCGCCATGGTGGAAGCCTACGTGTCTCAGGCCCACCGCGACACACCGACCGGCGGATGCCCTCTGGCGGCAATGGGAAGCGAACTCGCCAGGGCCGATAAACAAACGCGCGCGGCCGCCGCGCAAGGTTTTGATGATCTGGTCGACGTACTGGCGAAGCAACTGGCGGACAAGCCGCCGCAGGAAGCCAGGTCGTCTGCCGTGTTCGCGCTGGCAGCCATGATCGGGGCCGTCACGATGTCAAGAGTCGTTGAAGATGCCGACGCTTCAACGGCGATTCTGGAGGATGTGAAGCAACACCTCGGGGCGATGTAAACCTGTCGGACACATTCACAGATTGGAGTAATTAATGGAACAGCGCAAATTCCTCATCACGGGCGCCACGGGCAAGACCGGCGTCTACACCGTCCGGTTCCTGCTGAAGGCGGGGCACGCGGTTCGCGCCTTCGTACACCAGGAGGATGAGCGGAGCGCAGCCCTGCGCGAAGAAGGGGCAGAGATTTTCGTCGGCGACCTCCTCGAGCACGACGACGTGATTCGCGCCATGGACGGAGTGGACGGCGCGTACCTGTGCTATCCGGTTCGTCCCGGCTACATCCAGGCCACCTCGTACTTCGCTGATGCCGCACGGCGTGCCGGCGTCGAGGTCGTGGTCGAGATGTCGCAAATCTCGGCGCGGGAAGATTCCAGGAGCCATGCCGCGCGCGATCACTGGATTGCCGAGCGCGTTCTCGACTGGTCCGACGTTCCGGCAGTCCATATTCGCCCGACGTACTTCTCCGAATGGCTGACATTTCCGTGGGTGCTCGATCCTTTGGTGCAGGAAGGCAAGATCACGCTGCCCTACGGGGAAGGGCGTCATGCGCCGATCGCAGCCGAGGACCAGGCGCGTCTGATCGCCAACATTCTCGCGGAACCCGCAGGCCATATTGGCAAGACTTACTCTCTATTCGGCCCCGTCGAGCTGAATCAGCAGGAGATCGCCAGCGAGATCAGCAAGGTGCTGGGACGCGAGATCACCTATGTGCCATCGACCCTCGAGCAATATCGCGAACATCTGGAGAAGTACAAGCTGCCTGAGTTCGTGATCCAGCATTTCCTTGAAACCGCCATCGACTATCAGAACGGAATCTTCTCCGGTACGGATGGCGTTATCGAAGAAATCACGGGCAAGGCGCCGCAGACCGTGGCTGCGTTTGTACAGGCCAATCGCCAGGTGTTCCAGGCGTAATTTCGCCAGGAACCTGCCGCCCACACAGTCCAATGATCGTGTGGGCGGACGGGCGGGGGCGCAGGTTCATGAAAGGCGGTGGTAGCACGAAATCCAATTCGAACGGTACATCCGGCATTGGCCTTGAACCGATCAGGAGAAAGAAGTGAGCATCCCTGTCACTATCGGTGGCTTGATTGCGCCCGATTCGGAACTGATACGCCCACGCTAGCCGCGACAAGGGACATACGCGCCGAAGCGCAGTTTCAGCAGTGCTTCGCTTACCACCTCCCGCCTCCCGCCTTGCTCCTCCAATAGCGTGGCTTTTCTCACAAACTCCACGGTGCCTGCTTCACTGGCCAGGAGGGCTTCCCCGACCTGGACAGACCAACACGCCTCCGATCCGTGCGCGGCCCGCCATTCGTGCAACCGCCGCGTCAGCAATTGCAGGTCATACTCCTGCGTCACCCCGATCGCCCCATGCAGACCATGCGCGCTCGCGGCTACCAGTTGCGCCGCCTCGCTGCTGCGTGCCTTCGCAATCGCCGCCGTCAGTCGCTGCGGCTGCGTGCCGTTGGTGCCGAAGGCGAGCTCGGCGGCCACCGTGGCGGCGGCGATGTGCTCGGTCATGACCGCCAGTTGATGCTGGATCGCCTGGTACTTGCCGATCGACTTGCCGAACTGCGAGCGGTCCTGGCAGTACTGGAGCGTCATCGCGCCGACGCGCGCGGCGGCCCCCGCGATCAGCGCGGCGTGGAGTGCGGCGCCCCATGCCTGGACGTCGGCGGAGGTCGCACCGGGCAGAGGCGTGGCGACATCGCCGGGCAGCCAGCGCAATGTCGCGCGCTGGCTGCCGCGCACGCCTGTGCCGATGCGCTCGGCCCCGCGGCAGTCGAGCAGATGCAAACCGTCAGCCGTGCCGGCCAGGGTGAAGTCGGCGACCGCACCGAACGGCGTGTATGCGCACACGAGCGCGCCGTTGGCCTCGCGGCGGCACGACTGGGCCAGCGTGATCATGCCGCCCGGCGCGGCGGTATCGGTGCGTGCGAGCAGCGCGCGGGCGGCGATGCTTTGCGCGAGCGGCACCGGCACGGCGTGGCTGCCGATGGTGGTGAAAATCGAAAAGAGGTCGGACAGCGACAGTCCCGCACCGCCGGCGTCTTCGGCGGCTAGCAGTTCGAGAAATCCGGCGTCGGCGAGCGCGTTCCACGCAGGCGCGGGATCGGCCCCGGCTTCGATCGCGCGAATGGCAGCCGGCGTGAATTGGTCCTGCAGGATGGCTTCAATGGCTTCTGTGAACATGGGTGGTCTCCCGTATATGGCCTGCGGGGGCGTCTCAGCGCAGGCCTAGCGCGCGCGCGATCATGCCGCGCAGGATTTCGCGCGTGCCGCCGCGCAGCGAGAAGGTCGGCGAAATCTGGCTCAGGTATGCGACCGTGCGGTACAACTCGGGGTCGGGCGGCGAGTCCGGGTCGGCGGCCATCGCGGATTCGATATAGGCCGGAATGGCCTGTTCGATCTCCGTGCCGAGGTCTTTCACGAGCGCGGCTTCGACCACCGGGCTTTCGTGGCGTGCGAGCTTGGCCGTCACGGCGACCGACATATTGCGCAGCGTGGCGATATGCGTGACGAATCGACCGAGCGCGGCAGCCTCTTCGCGCGTGGCGCCATGGCGGCGCAGGTGGTTCGCCCACAGGTCGAGCAGCACGATGCTCGAGTAGATGCGCTCCGGCCCGCTGCGCTCGAAAGCAAGTTCGGCATTGACCTGCTCCCAGCCGCTGCCTTCTTCGCCGATCAGCGTGTCGGCGGCAAGCTCGACGTTGTCGAAGACGACTTCGCAGAAATGCGCGTCGCCTGTGAGGTCGTGGATCGGGCGGATCGTGACGCCCGGCAGCGACAGATCGACGATGAGTTGGGACAGCCCTTTCTGTTTGTCCTCCGGCGCGCCCGACGTGCGCACCAGTGCGATCATGTACTGGCAGTGATGGGCATTGGTCGTCCAGATCTTCTGCCCGTTCAGCCGCCAACCCGTCCCGGTCGGCGTGGCGCGGCTGCGTACGCTGGCGAGGTCGGAGCCGGAATTGGGCTCGCTCATGCCGATGCAGAAGAATGCCTCGCCACGGCACAGGCGCGGCAGGTAGAACTGCCGCTGCGCTTCGCTGCCATAGCGCAGGATCTGCGGACCGCTCTGGCGGTCGGCGATCCAGTGCGCGGCGACGGGTGCGCCCGCGCTCAGCAGTTCCTCAACGAGCACGAAGCGGCGGAACGCATCGATCCCCGCGCCGCCATAGGCGGGCGGCAGCGTCAGCCCGACCCAGCCGCGCGCGGCGAGGCGACGGCTGAAATCGGCGTCGAAGCCCATCCACGAGCGCGCGCGGCGCTCGGCGGACGCCGCCGGCTGGTGATCTGCGAGGAATTGCCTGACTTCGGCGCGGAAGGCCTCGGCCTCGGGCGGAAGCTCGGCGAGGCGGAAGGTTTGCAGCAACTGGTTCAGCATCACTATTTCCCCGTGAATACGGCGGCACGGCGCGCGGCCGTGGCGGCCACGCCTTCGGCGAAATCGGCAGTCTGCACCTGCCATTCCTGTTCCGACGCCTCGCGGTCCACGGCGGCAGACACGGCGTCGGCCAGGCCCTGGCGCAGCGTGGCGCGGGTCGACACCACGGCCAGCGGCGCCGATGCCGCGATTTCCTGCGCGAGCATCACGGCGTGCTCGAGCACGGCGTCGTCCGGCGCCAGCACGTCGGCCAGACCGATCTCGACCGCCTCGCGGCCGGTGATCCGGCGTCCGGTGAACAACAGCTTCGTAGCCTGCTGCATGCCGATCAGGCGAGGCAGCGTGACCGACAGCCCGAAGCCCGGATGAATGCCGAGCCGGTTGAAGTTGACCGCGAAGCGCGCGGCGTCGCTGGTCACACGGAAATCGGCCACCAGTGCGAGTCCGACGCCGCCGCCGATGGCCGGGCCATGTACCGCGGCGATGATCGGCTTGCGCGTGCGAAACAGGCGCACGGCGTGCTTGTAGATCCGGCGCGGCATCTGCGGATCGGTGGGGCCGCCCGAGAAATCGGCGCCGGCGCAGAAGGCCTTGCCTTGCGCGGCGAGCACGATGGCGCGGCACGACGCATCGTCGTCGAGGCGTTCGAAGATCGCAACGAGGTCATGGATCAACGCCTCGTCGAAATAGTTGTGTGGGGGACGTACCAGCTCGACGATCGCCACGTGGCCGTCATGGCGCACGGCGATGTCCCGGGAGTCTTGATGAGATTGCATGGAGGTCTCCTGTATCGCTTCTTTTGTACAAAGTGCCATCACGACATGGTGGCACCGAGGCGCGCGGTGGCTTGCCGCGCGTCGGCCATCAGCCGTGCGACGATGGCACCGGCCGGCTCGATGCGATCGGCGAATCCGCCGGCCGGTCCGAGTGACACGATGCCCGCTTCGACATCGCCGCCTTCGTACACGCGCTCGCGCGTGCGGGCCGAGAGAATCAGGTCGCCGAACTCGGCATGCGAGCGCGCACCCTGCGCTTCGAGTTGCTGCACCGCGCGGGCGGTGTCGTTCGCCAGTACGCGCCAGGTGTCGCCGAGCGTATCGAGGATGGCGACCGAGCAATGTTCGTCGGACGCCGCGATGCGTTCCTTTAGCGCCCGATGCGCGATGATCTCGTCGGCCACCATGAAGCGGCTGCCGAGCACCACGGCGTCGGCGCCCATCGCAAGCGCAGCGGCAATCTGGCGGCCGCTGCCAATGCCGCCGCCGATCGCCAGCGGCACGCGCACGCGTTCCAGCGCAAAGGCGCCGTTGACGAACGCCGATAGCTTGTTGGCGCCGGGATGGCCGCCTTCTTCCAGTCCGACCAGCGCCACCGCATCCACGCCCAGCCGCTCTGCCGACAGCGCATGGCGCACGCTCGGGCATTTGTGGATCAGCACGCCGCCGCCGCGCTGGATCGGGCCGACCAGCTCCGCCGGCGAATTGCCGGCGCTTTCGAAATGCCGCACGCCTTCTTCGAGCGCGATGCGGACCCAGTCCTGCACGGCAGCGTTGTGGCCGGCGCGGCGCGCCAGCGTCAGGTTGACGCCAAACGGCTTGCCGCCGGTCAGTTCACGGCAACGGCGCAGGTCCTGGCGCAGCGCGTCAGGCGTGGCGAACGAGCGCGCCGTGATGAAGCCCATCGCCCCGGCGTTGACGACAGCCGCCACCACGCCGGATTCGCCGAGATGGTGCATGCCGCCGAGCAGGAGCGGGTGACGGATGCCGAACAGGTCGGTCAGGCGCGTGCGGAACCGCGCGGCCGTCATGACGGCTTCCAGTAGCGTTCGCGCAGCGAGGTCTTGTAGAGCTTGCCGGTCGGCAGACGTGGCATCGCGTCGATAAAGTCGAGCGAGCGCGGGACCATGTACTTCGCCACCTTCGTGCGCAGGTAGGCGAGCAGTTCCTCCGCCAGTTCCGGGGTCGGGCTGACGCCTGCCGCCGGCTCCACGATGGCCTTGACCTCCTCGCCCATCTCCGGATTCGGCACCCCGATGACGGCGGCGTCGCCCACACTGGGATGGATCACCAGCGCATCCTCGATCGCCTGCGGATAGATGTTGACCCCGCCCGAAATGATCATGAACGCCTTGCGGTCGGTCAGGTACAGATAGCCGTCGGCATCGACATGCCCCACGTCGCCCACCGCGGTCCAGCTCGGATGGCGTGGGTGCTGCGCGGCGCGTGTCTTTTCCGGATCGTTGTGGTAGTGGAACGGCAGCGTGTCGCGCTCGAAGTACACCGTCCCGGTCTTGCCGGCAGGCAACTCGTTGCCGTCATCGTCGCAGATGCGGATGCGGCCGAGCAGGGCCGTGCCGACTGATCCGGGGTGGGCCAGCCATTCCTGCGTGTCGAGGCTGGTCGACCCGTTGCCTTCGGTGGCGGCGTAGTACTCGTACAGGATCGGTCCCCACCAGGCGATCATGTCGCGCTTGGTTTCCTGCGGGCATGGAGCGGCCGCATGAATGGCCACGCGATGGCTTGACAGGTCGTACGCGCCGCGCGCCGCGCCATCGAGCTTGAGCATGCGGATGAACATGGTCGGCACCCACTGGCTATGGGTGACTCGATGGCGTTCGATCATGCGCAGCGCGTCTTCGGCGTCGAACTTCTCCATGAAAATGACGGTACCGCCGCCGAACTGCGTTTCCAGCCCGTAGCCCAGTGGTGCCGTGTGGTACAGCGGCGCCGGGGACAAGTACACGGTATTGGCGTCGAAGCCGTAGCGGTCGAATTGCGGGCGGCGCGCGGAGCCGGAGCCCTCGGTGACCTTGCCTTCGGCCTGGGCGCGGAGGATACCCTTCGGGCGTCCCGTTGTGCCGGAGCTGTAGACCATCGTGGCGCCGAGCCATTCGTCGGCCAGGCGCTCGGCGGGGCAGGCAGCAACTTCTGCTTCGTAGCTGTCCCAGCCAGGAATCGTGCCATCGATCATCAGCCGCTTGCGGCAGGTCGGCATGATGTCGCGCAGGGCCGTGGCCAGGTCGCGCATGGCCCAAGAGGTCACGACGACCTGGGCATTGCTGTCTTCGATGATATAGGCGGCCTCCGGGGCGGTCAGGTAGCGGTTGACCGGCGTGATCAGCAGCCCGGAGCGCAACGCGGCCCAGCACACCTCGAAGCAGCGGATATTGTTCTCCAGCACCATGGCAAGGTGGTCGCCACGGCGCAGGCCAAGCGCGTAGAGGTACTGGGCGAAGCGGTTGGAGCGTTCGTCAAGTTCTTGGTATGTGAGCAAATCTCCCGTGGTGCCGTTGATGACGGCGGGCTTGTCGGGCGTCTGCGCGGCGTGGTCGCCGAGGTATTTCGGGGTTTTCGTCATGGCTTGGGCTCGCGATCAGCGTTGCGGAATCTCGCCGGAAACATCGGCGTTGGCGGCGGCCTGGCGCACCAGTGCCGGAATCTCGGCGACCACTTCCTGCGCAGGCGCACTGGCGGCGCCAGTGACGACGACGCGGTTTTTGCAGATCTGTTGTTGCATGGTTGCTTCTCTGAGTATTCCGATGGATGCTCGATGGTCCTTCGCGGGGCGCCGCGAAGGACCGCGCCGGTGACTAGCGCGCGCTGACGTCGTAGGTCTTGACGATCGATGCGTAGCGCCCGCGCTCCGCATCGATCATCCGGCTCATTTCCTTCCCGGGCATGCCGAGTACGCCGGCGTACAGCGTCTGTGCGGCGAAGCTCTTGAACTCGGCGGAGCCGATGGCCTTGAGCAATGCGTCCTCCAGCCTGGCGACGACCGGCTCCGGCGTTTTCGCGCTGACCGCGAAGCCCACCCAGACCGTCAGCTCGTAGCCGGGCAGACCACTTTCGGCGACCGTCGGGACATCGGGCAGTTCGGGATGGCGTGCGCGGGTCGTGACAGCCAGTGGGCGCAGCTTGCCGGCACGGATGAGCGGCAGCGCGCCGCCGAGATCGAGCAGCGCCGCGTCCACGGCGCCCCCCATCACGTCGGTCTGGGCCTGAGATGCGCCCTTGTAGAGGACGTGGTTGAACTCGACCCCGGACATCTGCTGCATCTGCAGCGCGCCGAGCCGGTAGTGGTAGCTGTAGTTCGCCAGGCTGACCGAGTTCGGCGCCTTCTTCGCGGCGGCCAGAAAGTCGCCGAACGTCTTGTACGGCGACGACGGGCCCGTCACCAGTACCGACGTGGCGCGGATCGCGGCGGCGAGCGGACGCAGGTCGCGCCTGGGATCGTAGGGCAGGTGATCGTGCACCAGCGGGTTGATGACCATCGCGCTGGGCGAGATCATCAGCACGCTGTAGCCGTCGGGCGGTGCCGTGAGGACGCTCTGCGTGGCGATGATGGTGTCGGCGCCAGGCCGGTTTTCCACCACGGCCGGCTGCCCCAGCAACTTGCCGGCGCGCTCCGCCACGAAGCGGGTTACGGTGTCGGAACCGCTGCCTTGCGTGAGCGGAACGACAAAGCGCAGCGGCCGCGAAGGGTAGCTGTCGGCGGCGCCGGCCAGTGCCGGCAGCAGTATGGCGAACGTTAGCCCAAGGCCCGCCAGCCAGGTGAGTCGTGCACGCTTCATGTTTGTCTCCTCCTGCGTTCTTGTGTCGTTCAGTTCTTGCCGTACAACGTGACCACGCAGGCGCCACCCAGTCCAAGGTTGTGCTGCAGGGCCAGCCGCGCGCCTTCCACCTGGCGCTGCTCCGCCGTGCCGCGCAACTGGTGCGTCAGCTCGAAGCACTGCGCCAGCCCGGTTGCGCCGAGCGGGTGTCCCTTCGACAGCAGCCCGCCGGACGGACCCACCACCACCTTGCCACCGTAGGTGTTGTCGCCGTCGCGCACGAATTTTTCCGCGCCGCCTTCCGGGCAGAAGCCGAGCGCTTCATAGCTGATGACTTCGTTCTGGGCGAAGCAGTCATGCAGCTCGCAGACATCGATATCCTCGGGGCCGACACCGGCCTTCTCATAGACCCGGTTGACTGCGGAGCGGGTCATATGCGTGCCGACGTAGTTCAGCATCGACGGCGGGTCGAACGAGGCGAGCGGATCCGTGGTGAGCGCCTGCGCCAGGATCTGCACGTCGGTGCGCAGGCCGTGCTTGCGGGCGAAGCGCTCCGAAACGAGGATGGCCGCCGCGCCGCCGCAGGTGGGCGGGCATGCCATCAGGCGGGTGAGCACGCCGGGCAACAGCGGGGTGTCGTTCAGCACGTCCTCGGTGGTCACCACCTTGCGGAACAGCGCCAGCGGATTGTTGGCAGCGTGGCGGCTGGCCTTGGCGCGCACCGCGGCAAAGGTCGCGAGGCTCGTGCCGTAGCGTTGCATGTGCTCGCGGCCGGCGCCGGCGAAGGTGCGCACCGCTTGCGGCAGATGGGCCATGTCGGCGGTCAGGCCATGCATGATGGGCTGGAAGCGGGCGCGCGTGACAGGACGGTCGTCCCAGTGCGATTTCAGCGCCCCGGCCTGCATCTGCTCGAAGCCGAGGGCCAGCACGCAGTCGGCGTCGCCGGTGGCGATTGCCTGGCGTGCCAGGTACAGCGCGGTCGAGCCGGTCGAGCAGTTGTTGTTGACGTTGACGATGGGGATGCCGGTCATGCCGACCTCGTACAGGGCGGTCTGGCCACACGTGGAATCGCCGTAGACGTAGCCGGCAAACGCCTGCTGCACGTCGCTGTAGGCAATGCCGGCGTCGGCCAGCGCGCGGCGTGCGGCCTCCGCGCCCATTTCGGTGTAGCTTGCGCACGCGCCCGGCTTGGCAAAGGGAATCATGCCGACGCCGGCAACCAGTACTTTTTCGCTCATGGTGATTGTTCCTCGGGAAAAATGATGAAATCAGAGCTTGCGCGAGATGAGATCGCGCAGGACCTCGCTGGTGCCGCCGAAGATGCGCGTCACGCGCATGTCGACGAACGAGCGTGCGATGGGGTATTCCAGCATGTAGCCGTATCCGCCGTGCAACTGCACCATCTCGTCGAGGCACTTCCACAGCGTCTCGGTGGCGAAGAGCTTGGCAATGGCTGCCTCCTGCAGCGTGAGCTTGCGCGCCATGTGCTGGCCGATGTAGTAGTCGATCATCGTGCGCACGGCGATGGCCTGTGCCTTGACGTCGGCCAGCTTGAACTTGGTGTTCTGGAAATCCCAGACGGTCTGGTTGAAGGCCTTGCGCGACTTGACATACTCCAGCGTCAACTCGAGCTGACGCTCCAGGCGGGCGGCACTGTAGACGCCGATGATCAGGCGCTCCTGGGGCAGCTCTTCCATCAGGTGGATGAAGCCGCTGTTCTCCACGCCGAGGAGGTTGCTCGCCGGCACCCGCACGTCATCGAAAAACAGCTCGGCGGTATCGGCCGCGTGCTGCCCGACCTTTTCCAGCTTGCGTCCACGGCGGAAGCCCGGGCGGTCGGCCTCGACCATGATCAGGCTCACTCCCTTGGCGCCGGCGCCCGGATCGGTCTTGCAGACCACGACGACCCAGTCGGCGGTCAGGCCGTTGGAGATGAAGGTCTTGCTGCCGTTGATGACCCATTCGTCGCCTTCGCGCACGGCCGTGGTGCGGATCGACTTGAGGTCGGAACCGGTGCCCGGCTCGGTCATGGCGATGGCGAGGATCTTCTCGCCCCGGCAGACGGGGGGCAGCCAGCGTTGCTTTTGCTCTTCCGTGCCAAGCCGGGCGATGTAGGGCGCGGTAATGTCGGAGTGAACCGAGAAACTCGGGCCCGACACGCTGGAGCGGTGGTACTCCTCGGCGAGCACCGCCGCGTGGCCGAAGTCACCGCCGCCGCCGCCATATTCCGTCGGGACAGTGACGCCCAGCAGCCCTTCGCGGCCAGCCTTCAGCCAGATGTCCCGGCCGGCCTGGCCGGCCTGGTCCCATTCCGCCTGGCGCGGGGCACACTCGCGTTCGAAGAAGCGGCGCGCAGTGGCGCGGAACATTTCATGGTCTTCGCGATAGACGCTGCGCTGGATCTCCACTGCAGACTCTCCCAATCCGGTTGGCGGCACCAGAGCGGCACCGCGATGAAGAGAGTGTGGACGGAGCGACGAAAAGAATCCCTACACCCGTGGTGTAGGAAGGCGTCCCGGCTTACCCCAGACGAGGCGCCTGCATCTCACGCAGCCGCGCCACGGCTTCATCGCGGCCGGTCACGCCGAGTTTGGCGTAGACATTGCGCAGGTGGTACTTCACCGTGTCGAGGGAAACATTGAGCACGCGGGCAATCTTCTTGTTCGGCATGGCCTGCGTGAGCAGCCCCAATACTTCGTTCTCACGGTCAGTGAGTGCGGCCAGTGTGCCGGGAAACGCGGGCCGTGGCGCCGTGGCGGGCTGGACGTCTCGCTCCGCCTCGTCGAGCAGTCGTTGCGCATAGAAGGCCAGGATGGGGTCGAGCGCAGGATCGTGGGCGACGTCTGCAATCGCTTCGGGAGCGCGCGGGGAGACGTCAAGCATGCTGCGAACGAGCCCAAGGCGATGACCGAGACGAAGCGCGGCCACCACATGGGTGCGTGCGGTCGCCGTGTTGAGCCGTCCGGCCTCGGCGATGGCCATCAGCATGTGCAGGCTTGCCACGCGACACCAGCGGCCGCCGGCTTCCGAAAGGCGGTGAAGCGGCGTGAGACGTGCCAGCGCCGCGTCGAAGTCATTCTGATGCAGGTGCATGGCGGTGGCAGCCAGATCGGCGCAGACACGCACTTCCCACGCCGTGCTGCGCGTGGCCTCCCGGTATCGGGTTGCCAGTGCCTCCAGGGCGCGCAATGCCGTGGCGCCATCGTGCATGTTCCCGGCTTCCAGATGGAACCTTACGCGCAGCCACCAGGCAGTGGCCAGCAAGCGGTCCGTCTGGCGACGTTGCGCGTAGCGTTCGAGCCGATCGAGGCAGGCGAGCGCTTCCTGGCGGCGTCCGGCCAGCCACCCGGCGCACGACAGTGTCTGCAGCGCGCGCAATACGGTGTCCGGAATGGAGATGCGCTCCAGCACATCGATGCGCCCGGCGAGCATCTGTGCCGCGGCGTCGAAGTCGTTCAGCTCGTACTGCGCCTCGCCCAGCAACGCTGCGGCCATGCATGCGACACCCGCGTAGGTGCGGCCCTGCTGCTCCGATTCGGCCAGCACGTCGCGCAGGATGCGCTCGGCCAGCAGGACTTCGCCTTCGGCAGCGTGCGTCATGCCCGCCATGCAGCGGCCCAGCAGGAGGCCGCGCGGCGCGCCGCCGCAGGGAGCGCCATCCTCGATCACCCGGCGTGCCTCGCCGTATTCGCCGCGATAGATGTGCATCCACGACAGGATGTTGCCGCGCCCGGTGAGCGTGAGATCGTCGGCGTCCCGGGGCACGCGGTGCAGCGTGGGCAAGAGGGCGGCGACGGCGTCGGGGTCATCGCGCACAAGCGCGATGCCGCCACGAAGGATGGCGAGCATGTAGGCCCGGCGCGCCCTGGACATCTCGGGCTGATCGGGCCACGCTTCCAGCCGCCGCAGGCTGCCTTCCAGGGCATCCGCTTCACCGGCGTACATGTGCAGGTAGGCCATCGCCAGTTCCAGGCGGAAGCGGGCGGCGATGGTGGCGGGCGGCAAGCGGCGCAGCAGCGTGGCAAGCTGGCTCAGTTCGCCAATCCTGAGCCGTTCGATGGCGCGCCGTTCCACCATGTCGGCCGCGGCTTCCAGGGCGCCCGCCCCAACGGCATGGGCTACCGCTTCTTCCACCAGTCCCTTTGCCGCAAACCAGTGCCAGGCGGCGGTGTGGATGGCCTCGCGCGCCTCCGCAGGCAGGTCCGCGGCGTGCGCATGCAGGACTTCGCGCAGCAGGGGATGCAGGCGATACCACGCGTCGTCGCCGGTGCCGTCACCGATACGGACCAGGAACAGCCCGTCCAGCGCGAGACCGGCAAGACGCCGGGCGATGTCCGGCCCGGTGTCGGGCGTGTCGAGCAGCGTCGCGCCAAGGGCGCCGCAGAAGCGGTCGCAGGCGGCCAGGCAGGTGAGCAGGTGGCGGTCGGCCGGGGCCAGTCGCACCAGCACCTCGCGCTCGAAATAGCTGGCAAAGCCTTCGGCGTCGCGCACATGGACCGGTACGTAGGCGCCGCCCTGCCGCGTCCGCATGTCCACCGCGAACAGTTGCAGGCCGGCGGGCCAGCCGTCTGTCAGCTCGTGGAGCCTGCTGGCATCCTGCGGGGTGACGGCGCCAAGCTGGTCAAGCAGGAATCGCGCTGACTCGGCTCCGGAAAAGCGCAGGTCACGCAGGTCGAAGCGCGCCGCCATCCCGCGCGCCTCCAGTCGGGCCAGCGACTGCGACACGGGTTCCGGCAGCGGCAGCCGTGAAGCCAGCGCGATATGCAATTGAGGCGGGGCATAGTCGAGCAGCCAGCGCAGTACGGCCAGCGCGCCCGGATCGCGCAGAACGTGGGCGTCGTCCAGCATCAGCACCAGTTCGCGGCGGTACATGGCAATGGCGCGTACTAGCGTGATCACGCAATGCTCGGCGGCGCCTGGCGTGCCGTCGCGGCCCGCGAGTAGCTGGGCATCGCTGACGAGGACTGGGTCCACCGCGGCCAGACTGGCGAGCAACGCATCGAAGAAGCTGACCGCATCGTCGTCATCGTGGGTCAGCGACAGCCATGCGACATCGTAGTCCAGTGACAGAAGCGACTGGCGCCAGGCGACCAGGCTGCTGGTCTTGGCGCTGCCCGCCGGCCCCTGGATTGTCACGCAACGCAGGCCGCGCGCCTCGGTCAGCCGCGCGGTGAGACGCGCACGCGGCATCAGGGGGCGGGCACTGCGCGGTGGCGTGAGCTTGCTTGGCGCAATGGGAGGCGGGACGGGAGCCGTCTGGGGCGGCGTGTCCGTCACGCATGCGGCTGGGGCCATGACAGAAAATCCTCGGGGAAAGCCGGACGGCGGTACGTGTTGCCCTGCGCGGGGCTGGGTGATTATAGGAACGGTCGGCCCCGGCCGGGGAAGCTCCTGCAGCATGCAACCCGATATGGGTGGGGAGATCAGGGAACATTGCCGGCAATACATCACAGGCTACAGGTGTCCGAAGACGGTTGCGTTCCGCGAGGCGCTGCCGCTATCCGGCGCGGGCAGATCTTGAAGCGTGAGCTGCGCGCCATTCTGATCCCATGATGCGGCGCACACACAGCGTTGGGGTTGAGGCGTCTAGCGCACCTGTCAGGCCGCGAATTCATCGGCCGATATCGCTTTCGTCCCGGTGCGACAAGCTTCGGCGGCGAGCGTAGTTCGCACTAGACTGAAGAACGCAGAACTGCCATCTGGGAAAAAATTCTTTGGGAGCGACCCTGCTGAGACGCACGACACGACGGCTGGCGCCTACCCGGAATGGCGCGCCGCCTCCGCCTCCGGAGTCCATCGACATCGCCCACGCGGAAGTCCGGTGCGTGCCTGCGCGATTACGCACGTTTGCCGGGTGCGTGCGCACCGCCATCGGCAGCCCGGCGTACCGTGACGCGTGGGCCGGCCTCCACGACGCCGCCGAAGTCGCCTGGATCACCGGTGACCAGCATGGCGCCTGAAACTCGCTACTCTGTCCGCCTGTTCGGCGAGTTCCATCTCGACGGCGCCGACGCGCCGATGCCTGACGCGAATTCTCCCCGCTTGCAGGCGCTGCTTGCCTATCTGATCTTGCATCGGGACGTGCCGCAGTCGCGCCAGCAGCTCGCCTTCCTGTTCTGGCCCGATTCCACGCAGGCGCAGGCACGCAACGCATTGCGTCAGCTCCTGTTTCATCTACGCAAGTCTTGGCCGCACGCAGCCAGTTTCGTCCACGCCGACGCGCAAATGGTGCGATGGTTGCCCGATTCCGCGTTCGATCTCGATGTTGCGCAGTTTCAGTCGGCCCTGGCCACCGCGGCGCGGGCCGCAAGCAACAACGACGCGGCCACCGAGGAGGAGTTCCTGGTGCGTGCCGCGGAACTGTATCGGGGCGACCTGCTAGCCAGTTGTTACGATGAATGGATCGCGCCGCAGCGCGAGCAGTTACGCGAAGCGTGCATCGCGGCGCTCGCGCGGCTCAGCCAGTTGAGCGAGGACAGGCGCGACTACGCCAAGGCGTTGAAGCACTCGCAGCAGTTGCAGCGGCTCGACCCGTTGCGCGAGCCCACCTATATGGCGTTGATGCGCCTGCATGCCCTGAATCACGATCATGCATCCGCGCTGCGCGCCTATCGCAACTGCGTTGAAACGTTCGCGCGCGAGCTGGGCATCGTGCCTGGTGAAGCCTTGCGCGCGGCCTATGCGCGTCTTGCTGCCCAGGCTGCGCCAACCCAGCGTCGACGCCCACGGGCCCCCATGCTATCGATGATCGGACGCCACGACGAATGGCGGCGGCTTCTCGAAGTGTGGCAGCGCGGCCAGCTTGGCGACAAGCAGTTCGCGCTGATCTCGGGCGAGGCCGGCATCGGCAAGTCGCGCCTGGCGGAGGAATTGCTCGTGCACCTTTCGGGCCAGGGCTTTACCACGGCGCACTCGCGCGCGTACGCGGCCGAGGGGCAGGTCGCGTTCGCGCCGGTCACCGGCTGGCTGCGCGCTGGCGCGCGCCGTGCTGGCGAAAGACGGGCCGTTGCTGCTGCTGCTCGACGATTTGCAATGGTGTGACACCGAGACGCTCGAATGGCTACGCTTCCTGATGCGCTTCGACGTGAGCGCGAAGCTCCTCGTTGTCGCTACGGCGCGGCATGAGGACATCACGCCATTGCACGCCGTGAGCCGGCTGCTTGACGCCTTGCGGCGCGACGACCAGCTCACGGAGATGCTGCTGGGCGCACTGGATGCCGCCGAAACGGCGAAGATCGCGGCGCAGATCATCAATCGGCCGCTGGCCGATGCGGAGGCAACCCGCCTGTTCGAGGAAAGCGAAGGCAACCCCTTGTTCACGGTCGAGATGATGCGCGCCCGGTTCGATACCGCGACGGCTGGCGGGACGCCGCACGGCCCGGTCGCGAAGTTGCCGCCCAAGGTGTACACGGTGATCTCGAACCGGCTGGCGCAACTGTCGCCCGCCGCGCGCGATATCGTCGGCGTCGCGGCGATCATCGGGCGCGCGTTCACCGCCGATGTGCTGGCCCAGGCGAGCGACGTGCGCGAGCATGCCCTCACGGGAGCGCTGGACGAACTCTGGCAGCGAGGCATCGTGCGCCAGCCGGACAGCGGGGGCCTTGCCTTTGATTTCAGCCACGACAAGATCCGTGACGTGGCGTACGCCGAGGTCAGTCCGCTACAACGCCGCGGCCTGCATCAGCGCGTGGCACGCGCGCTCGAACAGGCGCCGGGCGATGAACTCGACGCCGCAAGCGCGCAGATTGCCGCGCATTACGAGCAGGCCGGCCTGCCAACCGACTCGGCCGCTTTCTATCGGCGCGCGGCCGGCGTTGCGCAGAGCGTGTACGCCTATGACGATGCGATTGCGCTGTTGCAGCGCGGGCTGGCGCAAGCCGATCAGATCGTCGATCCGCAGGAGCGCGCCCGGCAGTCGCTGGCATTGCAACTCGACCTTGCGCCGCCGATCCGGATTTCCCGTGGCTGGGCGGCACCGGAGCTCGACACGCCGCTGCGGCGTGCTGTGGAGCTCAGCAAACAGGCGGGCGACCTCGGCCAGCAGGCGCGCGCCCAGGTCAGCCTTGCCTTCTTTCTCGTCGTCAGTGCGGAGCTTGCCCAGGCGCGGAGCCTGAGCGAGGAACTCATCGCGGGATTGGGCACGCCGGGGTGGGGTACCTACGCGTCGATGGCATGGACCAACGTCATGGGGAGCCTGATCCAGCAGGGTGACTGGGTCGCGGCGGAGCCAGCGTATCAAAGCGCGCTCGGCGCCTATGACGAAACCCAGCACGCCGAGCATGTGTCGATGATGGGCGGCAACTTCGGCGTGCTGGCGTCGGCGTGGTCGGCCCATGGATTCTGGTTCGGCGGGCTCGCCGATCAAGCCCTGCGGCGTGGGCGCGAAGCGCTGGAGGTGGCAGACCGGCTGGCACATCCGTTCTCCCAGGCGCTGGCGCTGTCTTATCTTGCAACGCAGCATGCCCTGCGCCGGGAGCACGGGCTCACGCTTCACTACGCCCGCCAGGCTCGTTCGATCGCCGCTCAGTACCACGTCGGCTACTACCTCGCCTGGGCTGACGTGCTGCTCGCCTGGGCCAATGCAAAGCAGGCGCCCGGCGCCGACGCCGTGGCGGCCATGCAGGTGGCGATCGAGGGCTTTCATGCCACCGGCGCGCGCCTGCGGCTGCCGCTGTATCTCGGCATGCTGGCGGAATGCCTGGGTGACGTGGGCGAGACTGAGGCCGCGCTTGCGGCGTTGGATCAGGCACTCGACCATGCGCAGCACACTGGCGAGCACTGGCTGGACGCGGAGCTCTATCGCCTGCGTGGCGAATTGCTGTTGCACCGCAGCGCCAACCTGGGCGAAGCCGAATCGTCGCTGATCAAGGCGGTCGAGATCGCTGCCGCCCAGCGGGCGCGCCCGCTCGAGCTGCGCGCCGCGCTGTCGCTGGCGGCGTTGCGCGAGCCACGGGAGGGTATCGGCGCGCGCCGGGTGGTCGAGTCGCCGCTCGCCCGGTTCACCGAAGGCTTCGACCAGCCTGACATCGTGCGGGCGCGCGCGTTACTGGCGCGTTAGTCATGGTCTGGCCGGTCCGGGCCAGCCGCGCCGGAGACTGGCGCATATAACGGCGCGCCTAACGCCCTCCAAACGCCGAGGTTGATACAACTCCTGCATACCAACCGGACAGGAGGCAACCATGGAAGGGGCTCTGAGTGAAACCGTCGCCACCGCGCTGAAGCCGCATTTCCGCGGGCAACTGATTCAGCCTGGCGATGCGGCCTATGAGCAGGCACGCGCGGTGTACAACGGCATGATCGACAAGCGTCCGGCACTGATCGCGCGCTGCACCGATGTCGCGGACGTCATTGCGGCGGTGAACGCCGCGCGCGACGGCGCAATGCTGCTGGCTGTGCGTGGCGGTGCGCACAATGGCGCGGGGCTCGGTACATGCGATGGCGGACTGGTGGTCGACCTCTCGCCGATGAAAGGCGTGTTTGTCGATCCGAAGCGCAACACCATCCGGGTTGGTGGCGGCTGCACCTGGGGTGACGTGGACCACGCCGCCAGCGCCTATGGACTGGCGACGCCGAGCGGCTTCATCTCGACCACGGGCGTAGGCGGGCTGACGCTCGGCGGGGGCATCGGCTACCTTAGCCGCGCCTACGGCCTGACGATCGATAACCTGCTCAGCGCCGAGGTCGTCCTGGCCGACGGGCGACTGGTCAACGCCAGCAGCGACGAGAACGCGGACCTGTTCTGGGCGCTGCGCGGCGGTGGCGGCAACTTCGGCGTGGTCACCTCGTTCGAGTTCAAGGCCCATCCCGTCGGCACGGTCTACGGCGGCCCGATGCTGTGGCCGATGGACCAGGCGCGAGCGTTGATGAAGTGGTGGCGCGATTTCATCCTGACGGCGCCGCAGGACATCAATGGCTGGTTCGGCTTTGTGACGGTGCCGCCCGGGCCGCCGTTCCCCGAGTCCGTGCACCTGCAGAAGATGTGCGCCGTGGTGTGGTGCTACACGGGCCCGCTCGATCAGGCCGAAGCGCGCTTCAAGCCGATTCGCGACGCCATGCCGCCGGCGGTGGATTTTGCCGGGCCCATTCCATGGCCGGTCTTGCAGAGCCTGTTCGACGCCCTGTATCCGCCTGGCCTGCAGTGGTACTGGAAAGCCGACTTCGTGAGCGACCTCAGCGACAAGGCCATCGACCTGCACATCAAGTACGGGCACCAGTTGCCGTCCATGCACTCGACCATGCACCTGTATCCCATCAACGGCGCGGCGCATCGCGCGGGCCCCGGTGACACCGCGTTCAGCTACCGCGATGCGAGCTTCGCCAGCGTGATCGTCGGCGTCGATCCCGACCCGGCCAACAACGACCGCATCGTGCAGTGGGCCAGGGACTACTGGCTGGCGTTGCATCCGCACTCGGCTGGCGGCGGCTACATCAACATGATGATGGACGAAGGCAACGACAACGTGAAGGCGGCCTATCGCGACAACTATGTGCGACTGGCGGAGATCAAGCGCAAGTACGACCCGGCAAACCTGTTCCGCGTGAACCAGAACATCAGGCCCGCGTGAGGGTGGGCCGAAGGTTGCGACTGCTGAAAGCATTGTGGGACTCGCCGCCCTGATTCCCGGCGACTCCCGCTCCCTTGCCTGCCGGAATCGCGAGGAGATGTTCATGAGCAAGCTGTTTTGCGCGGGGCTCGCAGCCCTGGCGCTTCTCGCTGCCTGCACTGACGCCGGGAGGAGCGTGGACTGTGCCGGCAGCATATCGATGGGTGGCGCGAGTGCGATGATGGATGATGTTGCCGCGGCTTTCCCGATGAACGGCGGGCAGTTTTCCCTCTATCTGATGCGATAGGCCAGGCCCCGCGGGAGGCCAATAAAGAAGGCGTGCCGACCACCGCGTGCCGACCACCGCGTGCCGACCACCGGTTATGCCTCGATGAATACCGATTCTCCCGCCATCCTGTCCGGCGTCTTCGACCGCCGGAATTTCGGCGACCTCCTGCTGGCGCAAGTGACGGGGCGCCTGCTGGCCGAGGCTTCTCATCATTCGCTGCGCTCGCCGCATTTATCCGGCTTTGCCGGTTGTCAACGCACCCAGGGCTTCGCACCCGATGCCACCGGGGCTCGATAGCATCGCGATCAGGAAATCCCGGAACACGCGCACCACTTCCGCGTGGGTCCTGCCCTGCAAGGTCTGGACTTCGATGCTGCGCTCGCTCATCGCCCGGTCCCGGATGGGAATGGCGCACAAGCCGCGTTCCTCCAGCAGCAGGCGCACCGAGACTTCGCTCGCCAGCGTGACGGCATCGTTGAGCCGCGCGAAGTTCAGCAGGGTCTCGACGTAGTTGCTGGTGAGTATCGGGTCGACCGTCACGCGCTGCCGGATGCAGGCGATGTCGAACACCTGGCGCACGGTGGTATCCGTGTCGGGCAGGGCCATCGGATAACCCTGCAGCTGGGACAAGGTGACCTGCCTGGACTTCGCCAGGGGATGGTCGGCGCGCATGATGGCAAGGCCGGGGGCCGGCTGGCGATGCTCCACCTTGACATCCTTCTGCCCGATACGGCTGTAGTTGAAGACCATGCCAATATCGCATTCGCCCTGGCGCACGCGGCGGGTGACTTCGGCCGGCGCATCCACCGAGAGCTGGAAGCGGATGCCGCGATACTTTGCGCGGAACGCCTCGATGACGCTCGGCAGGAACTGGATGGCGAAGCCTTCCGAGCTGGCGATGCGGACATGGCCGGAGCCCAGTCCTTGCAACGCCAGCACGTCGGCCACGACCCGTTCTGCCTCGAAGCTGGCCTTGCGGGCATGCGCGGCCAGCAGCTCGCCCGCGGCGCTGAGGACCATGCCCCGCGGCCGGCGCTCGAACAGGACCACCTCCAGGGCTTCCTCCAGGCCGGCAATCTGGCGGCTGACGGCGGAGCCCGCGACATTCAGGTGCGACGCCGCCTCGCTGATCGAGCCGCAACGGACCACTTCCAGGAAATAGCGCAGCGCAGTGCTCTGCAAGCGATGGGACTGGGGCACGGGTTCTCCGGCTGGATGGATGGGATTGCGCGGCTTGCACGGTTTGCGCGGTTTGCATGGTTTGCGAAAAAGGCAAACCAGGCATCTGAATTCTATGCTTTTCGCAATGTTTGCAAGGCACTAGGATTCAACGTCGCCGCCCGGGAAGGCACCCGGTGCGAGCGATTCGCGCAACGTTGGAAGGAATGCACAGACATGAGCCGAACACAAGCCGTCGAACTCGCGGCCCGCTACTTTGACGACGGCAGCTTCGAGCAGGTGCTCCGCCAACGCGTGGCGATGCGCACGGAAAGCCAGAATCCCGCCAGTGCCGCCATCCTTGCGGTCTACCTGACCGATGCGATCGGGCCGCAGCTCGATCGCCTTGGCTTCACGTGGAAGCTCGTCGACAACCCCGTCCCCGGCGGGGGGCCGTTCATGCTGGCGCACCGGCTGGAACCCGAGGCCGCCTTCACCATGCTGACCTACGGCCACGGCGATGTGGTGCGCGGGCAGGATGCGCAATGGCGGCCCGGGCTTGCCCCCTGGGAGGTGACGCTTGACGGTGACCGCTGGTATGGCCGCGGCACGGCCGACAACAAAGGCCAGCACACCATCAACCTGGCCGCGCTGGCCCAGGTGCTGGCGCTGCGCGAGGGCAGGCTCGGCTACAACGTCAAGATGATCCTCGAGATGGGGGAGGAAACCGGCTCGCCTGGCTTGCGGGAAGTGTGCGCAACGTACGCGGACGAACTGGCGGCGGACGTGTTCATCGCCTCGGACGGGCCGCGCGTGGCCGCCGGGCGGCCAACGATCTTCCTGGGGTCGCGCGGGTTCTGCAACTTCCGGCTTGCCGTCAACCTGCGCGAAGGCGCGCATCACTCCGGCAACTGGGGCGGCCTGCTGAGCAACGCCGGCACGCGGCTTGCGCATGCGATCGCCAGCGTGGTGGATGCCAAGGGCAGGGTGCTGGTGCGCGGGCTGTTGCCCGACGGGCTGCCGGACAACGTCCGGGCGGCACTGTGCACCATCGAGGTTGGTGGTGGCCCGGCCGATCCCGGGATCGATCCCGGCTGGGGCGAGCCCGGCTTGTCGCCTGCCGAACGCGTGTATGGATGGAACACGTTCGAAGTGCTGGCCTTCAAGACCGGGAATCCCGATGCCCCGGTGGGGGCGATTCCCGGCCATGCGTTCGCCCTGTGCCAGATCCGTTTTGTGGTGGGCAGCGACAGTGCCGGCTTCATGCACCACCTGCGCGAGCACCTGGACGCCCATGGCTTCCAGGATGTGGAGGTCCGGCCGGATGGCGAACCGATGCAGGCAACCCGCCTGGATCCGGACGATGCCTGGGTGCGGTGGGCCCTGGCGTCCGTGCAGCGCACCACGGGCGAGCCGCCGGCGTTGCTGCCGAACTTCGGCGGGTCGCTGCCCAACGATGTGTTTGCGCACGTGCTGGGCTTGCCCACGCTCTGGTTCCCGCATTCGTATCCCGCCTGCAGCCAGCATGCGCCCAACGAGCACCTGCTGGGTAGCGTGGCCAGGCAGGCGCTGCAGGTCATGGCGGGGGTGTTCTGGGATCTTGCCGAAGGCGGCGGCGCCATTGCCGGCAGCCGGCCGCGCGGCGCGTGAGGGGACGGCGGCGGCCGGTGCGCGCCTTGCCGCGCCCGTGGCGCTTCAGATCGGAAACTGCGTTGTCGACAGCACCTGCTTGAGCACCATGAACGAGCGGATCTGGCGGACCCCCGGCAGGTAAAGCAGCTGCTCCGCATGGAGGCGATTGAAGCTCTCGCTGTCCTTGGTGCGCAGCATCATGAAGTAGTCAAACTCACCCGTGACGACATGACACTCCATGCATCCCGACACCTTCTGGGCAGCCTTCTCGAACTCCGAGAAGGATTCCGGCGTGGAGCGGTCCAGCACCACGCCGATCATCACCAGCATGCCGGCGTCCAGCGCGGCCGGGTTCAGCAGCGCCACGATGCCGCGAATCAGGCCGAGTTCCTTGAGCCGCTCCACGCGACGCAGGCAGGCCGGCGGGCTCAGGCTGACCTTGGCCGCGAGTGCCACGTTCGAGATGGACGCGTCGCGCTGAAGTGCCCGCAGGATGGCTTTATCGGTGCGATCCAATGCCTCGGAAAGTGGCACGAGATGCTCGGATTTGGTGCGCAGTTTTGTTTCGTCCATGATGGTTTACAAAAAATAAAGCGACAAAAATCGGCTGTTGATATTTTTTATCGTGCACAAATATGGCTATTTTTGCAACCACGTTTCGTGCATTTTTTTCTAGGATTGAGTCCGTCGCAGCATCAACGAAAGGTGGTTCCACATGCCCGTGTTCTTCGCCAGCCTTGATGCATGGATTCCCGCCCCTGTCCCAGGAAAACCAGAAACCCAAGGAGTTGCCAGCATGAATCTCAAGCGCTTTCCCCGCCACCAACTGACGTTCGGCCCCACGCCCATCCAACCGCTCAAGCGCCTGAGCGCGCATCTCGGCGGCAAGGTCGACCTCTATGCCAAGCGCGAAGACTGCAACAGCGGCCTGGCGTTCGGCGGCAACAAGACGCGCAAGCTCGAGTACATCATTCCGGACGCGCTTGCCCAGGGCTGCGACACGCTCGTCTCCATCGGCGGCATCCAGTCGAACCAGACGCGCCAGGTGGCGGCCGTGGCGGCGCATCTCGGCCTGAAGTGCGTGCTGGTGCAGGAAGACTGGGTGAATTACTCCGATGCCGTCTATGACCGCGTTGGCAATATCCAGATGTCTCGCATCATGGGCGCGGACGTGCGCCTGGTCAGCGATGGCTTTGATATCGGGATCCGCAAGAGCTGGGAAGAGGCCATGGAAAGCGTGCGCCAGGCGGGCGGCAAGCCCTACCCGATTCCGGCGGGGTGTTCCGAGCACCCGCTGGGCGGCCTGGGTTTCGTGGGCTTCGCGGAAGAAGTGCGCGCGCAGGAAGCGGAACTCGGCTTCAAGTTCGACTACGTCGTGGTCTGCTCGGTGACCGGCAGCACGCAGGCCGGCATGGTGGTCGGCTTCGCCGCCGATGGCCGGGCCAACCGCGTGATCGGCATCGACGCATCGGCCAAGCCGGAGCAGACCCGGGCGCAGATCCTGCGCATTGCCAGGAACACCGCGCACCTGGTGGACCTGGGCCGCGATATCACCGACGACGACGTGGTGCTCGACACGCGCTACGGCGGGCCGGAGTATGGCTTGCCCTCCGAAGAGACGCTCGAAGCCATCCGGATGAGCGCCAAGTTCGAAGGCATGATGACCGACCCGGTCTACGAAGGGAAATCGATGCAGGGCATGATCGACCTGGTCCGCCGCGGCGAATTCCCGGAAGGCTCCAAGGTGCTCTACGCCCACCTGGGTGGCGCTCCGGCGCTGAGCGCCTACAGCTTCCTGTTCCGGAACGGCTGATCCGGCACGATGGCTGCACCCTGATGCCGGTGGTGCAACGCCGGCATCAGGGGGCGCTTGTCCGGCAAAGCCCCCGGTCTCGTCTTGCTCCCTGTCAGCTTCCTGTTTGCCCCCCGTTTGCCCCCCGTCGCTCAATCACAGGAGTAGCGCATGAACGTCGTTTCACGAAGCGTTTCGATGGCGGTGAAGGCGCTGTCGCTGTTGGGCATCGCCATGTGCGCCGCGCATGCGCAGCCCCAGGGATATCCCGCCAGGCCTGTCGTGCTGGTCGTGCCGTTTCCGCCGGGCGGGGCGGTAGACATCATGGGACGACTGGTTGGCAAGAAGCTGGGCGACCGCCTCGGCCAGCCCGTGGTCATCGAGAACCGCGCGGGCGCCGGCACCATCGTTGGCGCCGGCTATGTGGCAAAGGCCGCGCCCGACGGCTACACGCTGTTCATCAGTTCAGGCTCGACCTTCACGGTCAATCCCGCCATCAATGCGAATCTGCCATACGATCCGGTGAAAAGCTTCGAGCCGATCGGCCTGGTCGCGCGGGTGCCCTTGATCCTGCTGGCCAATCGCGATGTCCCGGTGGACAACCTCAAGCAGATGATGGCGACGGTGAAGGCCGCGCCGGGGAAATACGCCTACGGCTCGTTCGGCAATGGCACCACCGGCCATTTCGCGGGCGAGATGATCCTGGGCGCCACAGGCATGCAGCTCCAGCACATCCCCTACAAGGGTAGCGCCCCGGCCATTGCCGACCTGATCGGAGGCCAGATCCCCTTCTCGGTCGACACCATCGCGGCATCGCTTCCACATATCCGCAGCGGCAAGATCAAGGCGATCGCGGTCGCGGGCGCCAGGCGCGCGACGCTGCTGCCGGAGGTGCCCACCGTCGCGGAAACCGGCTTCCCGGGCTTCGATGCGGATTCATGGGTGGCGATCGCGGCCCCGCGCGGCTTGCCGCCCGATGTCAGGTCACGGCTGGAGAAGGCCCTGGCGCAGACCATGAAAGACCACGAGATCCAGGAAAAACTGGTGGCCAACGGCCTGGAGCCCTCCTATGCAACGCCGGAGCAGGTCAGCGCCATGATCGACAAGGACCTGCCGCGCATGCGGGCCATTGCCCAGAAGGCTGGCATCCAGGCAAATTGAGCCGGGCGGTTGCCGGCGGGAGGGTTTGAAGATGGCATCTCGTAACCGATTCGGCGCCATCCTGGCGAGCGCTCCGATTGTGCAGGCGGATCCGCAGGAGCTGCAGGAGTGGTGCGACGCGCTCGATGGCGTGTTGTCGGCCTGGGGCCCGGAGCAGGGCAGGGAGCGCGCCTGCGCCATCCTGGATGCGTTGCTGGCGCATGCCGGCAAGCATCGGTTGCAGTGGCGGCCGGAACAGGCCACGCCGTACCTGAACACGATCCCGGTCGAAGCGCAACCGGCCTATCCCGGCGACCTGGCGATGGAGCGGCGCCTGTCGGCGATCCTGCGCTGGAACGCGCTTGCCATGGTGGTGCGCGCCAACCAGGCGCATGGCGAGCTCGGCGGCCACATCGCGAGCTATGCCTCGGCGGCAGACCTGTTCGAGGTGGGTTATCAGCATTTCTTCCGCGGCCCCGGTGCCGCGCAAGGCGGGGACCTCGTCTTTTTCCAGCCGCATTCGGCGCCCGGCGTCTATGCGCGTGCTTTCCTGGAAGGCCGGCTGGACGAAGCGTCGCTGTGCCACTACCGGCAAGAGATCGTTGCAGAAGGCAAAGGGATTCGCGGCCTGAGTTCTTACCCGCATCCATACCTGATGCCGGACTTCTGGCAGTTTCCGACCGGGTCGATGGGCATCGGCCCGCTCAACGCCATCTACCAGGCGCGTTTCATGCGCTACCTGGAAAACCGGGGCTTGAAAGCGACCAGCGAGCGCCGGGTCTGGGGCTTCTTCGGCGATGGCGAAATGGACGAGCCGGAGTCGATCGCAGCACTGACGCTAGCCGCCCGGGAAAAGCTGGATAACTGCACGTTCGTCATCAACTGCAATCTCCAGCGCCTGGACGGGCCGGTGCGCGGCAACGGGCGCATTGTCGATGAGCTCGAGGCCTTGTTCGCGGGGGCAGGATGGCATGTCGTCAAGTGCTTGTGGGGGTCGGAGTGGGACGCGCTGCTGGCGCGTGACCACGATCACGCCATCAGCCGCGCGTTCGCGCAGACCGTGGATGGAGAATTCCAGACGCTCTCGGCCAACGATGGCGCGTTCAATCGCGAGAACTTCTTCAGCAAGACGCCGGCGCTGCGCGCGCTGGTGGCGCATCTGTCCAACGACGAGATCGACCGCCTGCGCCGGGGCGGGCACGATCCGGTGAAGATCTACGCGGCATTTGCCGACGCCGCCAGGCGCAACGGGCGTCCCTGCGTGGTACTGGCCAAGACCATGAAAGGCTACGGCATGGGCGCCATCGCGCAAGGCCGGATGACCACGCACCAGCAAAAGAAGCTCGGCCCCGAGGATCTGCTCGCGTTCAGGGACCGCTTCCAGTTGCCGCTGACCGACGAACAGGTGGCCCAGGCCGCGTTCTACCGCCCGGCGCAGGACAGCCCCGAGATTCGCTACCTGCAAGCCAGGCGCGCCGCCCTCGGCGGCTATCTTCCCGCGCGCCATCCCGGCGCCGGCCCGTTGCCGGTGCCCGGGCTGGACAAGACCGCCGCGTTCGCCCTGCATGCCAATGGCAAGGCCATGAGCTCCACCATGGCGCTGGTGCGGTACCTCGGCGCCTTGCTCAAGGATCCTGTGCTGGGCCCGCGGATCGTCCCGATCGTCGCCGACGAAGCGCGGACGTTCGGCATGGCGAACCTGTTCCGCCAGGTCGGCATCTACGCGCCGTTCGGCCAGCTTTACCAGCCGGAGGATTCGGCATCGATGCTGTCGTACCGGGAGGTCAAGGATGGGCAGATACTGGAGGAGGGCATCACGGAGGCCGGCGCGCTGTCGTCGTGGACGGCGGCGGCCACCAGCTATTCCACGCATGGCGTCACGATGCTGCCGTTCTATATCTACTACAGCATGTTCGGCTTCCAGCGCGTGGGTGACCTGATCTGGGCCGCCGCCGACCAGCGCGCACGCGGGTTCCTGATCGGCGCCACCTCGGGGCGCACCACCCTGGGCGGCGAGGGCCTGCAGCACCAGGACGGCACGAGCCACCTAGCGGCATCGACCATTCCCAACTGCCGCGCCTACGATCCGGCCTTTGCGGGGGAACTGGCGGTCATCGTCGACCATGGCATGCGGCGCATGGCCAGCGAACAGGCCGACGAGTTCTATTACGTCACCGTCACCAATGAAAGCGTCGAGAACCCGAGCCTGCCAGCCGACGCGCATGAAGGCGTGGTGCGGGGCATGTACCTGCTGCGGCGTGGCGCAGCGTTCGACCACCGCGTGCAGTTGTTCGGCAGCGGGGCAATCATGGGCGAAGTCCTGAAGGCGGCGCGCCTGCTCGAGCAGGTGCATGGCATTGCCGCCGATGTCTGGAGCGTGACCAGCTATATCGAGCTGGCGCGCGAAGGGGTGGAACGCGAACGCCTGTGGCGCCATGGCACCATTGCCGCAGTCGATAGCTGGTTCGGGCGGCAGCTCGGGGCGGGCAGCGGTCCGATCGTCGCCGCGACCGACTATGTCCGCGCGCTGCCGGAGCTGGTGCGTGCCTTCGTGCCGCCGGGGCGCCGCTATGTGACGCTGGGCACCGATGGCTTCGGGCGAAGCGATTCGCGGGCGGCGCTGCGCCGCTATTTCGAGGTCGATGCCGCGGCCATCGTCCAGGCCAGCCTGGCGGCGATGGCGGAGATCGTCGCGGGGGAGCTGGCTCGCGAGAAGCAGCACCTGGCTGACGTGATTTCCCTGGCGTCGATCTAGCTATCGACCACGCCGGCCTTGCGCTCGGCCTCGCCCCTGGGCGGGCGACGGTCAGGCCGTCATCACCGTGACTTCGCCATGCGCCGTGAAGGCGCTCAACTGGTCCGGGGTCACGGCATCGTCGGTGATCAGCGTCCATGCGCGCTCCAGCGGCGTCCAGTGCTGCTGGCTGGCCCGCCCGACCTTGTCGGCGGTGACCAGCACGAACACCTGCGCCGACTGCCTGACCACGCATTCCTTCAGGTAGGCCTGGTCCGCCGAGGCTTCGCACAGGCCGTTGCTCGCCACCACGCCGTCCGCGCCGAGAAAGGCCTTGTCCACGCTGATCCGGCTCAGCGACAGCTGGGCCAGCGGCCCCAGGGTGCTCATGCTGGAGGGCCGCACGTCGCCGCCGACCAGCGTCACCGGCAGGCCGCTCGCGGCCAGCGCCGCGACCACCAGCAGGTTGTTGGTCACCACCTGCACGGCCTTGCCGGGGAGATGGCGCGCCAGCGCCGCGGTGGTGGTGCCGCCATCGAGGAACACGGTGTCGCCATCGGCGATCAGGGTGCAGGCCACGCGGGCAATGGCGTCCTTCTGTTCGCGGCCGCTCACGCGCCGCTCCTCCAGCGGGGCCTCGGGCTCGTGGGAGCCCACTGCCGCCGCGCCGCCATAGGTGCGCAGGATGCGGCGGTCGGACGCGAGCGCGCGCAGGTCGCGCCGCACGGTGGCCTCGGACATGCCGAAGTGCTCGCACAGCGTGGCGACATCGGTCATGCCGCTCAGCACGGCCTGGTGCATTGCCTCGCGGCGCTTGGTCACTTTCATGTCTGCTGGTCCTGGGACGGTGTCAGGGCGCATGCCAGGGTGCGGCATGCAACGAGCGCTAAATGTAGCAAAGAATGCCACGCATCTGGCGCTTGCCCGCCCGGCCCGTCAGCCGCGCACCCAGGACTCGTCCACCGTCACGTACTTGATGCGCTGGCGGAAGTACGTGAAGGCGATATGCAGCGCGCCGTCCGCACCCTGCACGATGGACGGGTAGGAGTACTCCCGGTTGCGCTGGTCGGCGGAGTTGTTGGTCATGCAGAAGCCGTCGCCGATCTCCAGGTTGCGGCGGCGGCGCCAGGTCTTGCCGCCGTCCTCGGAGATGGCCAGCGACATCGGCGCGCGCGGCGCGCCCCAGAACGCAGCGCCGCGCGCCGACGCCGGCTGGTCGCGCAGCTCGCCGCTGTCTTCGGAGTCTTCGATGTCGTCGTACAGCGACGTGCGCCGCCCGGTGCTGTGGGAGGCGTCGCTTTCGTTGTAGACCAGCGCCAGGTGCCCGTTGCGCAGCGCCACGAACTGGATCGACGAGTTGTTGTTCGGCAGCGCCGTGGGTTGCGGCGCGCTCCAGTCGCGGCCGTCGCGCGAGCGGCTGGCGTAGACCGTGTCCGCCC
The DNA here is from genome assembly GCF_056396525.1 of Cupriavidus sp. 05T41. Lineage (NCBI taxonomy): Bacteria > Pseudomonadati > Pseudomonadota > Betaproteobacteria > Burkholderiales > Burkholderiaceae > Cupriavidus > Cupriavidus sp. 05T41. The sequence goes on along the minus strand of NZ_JBFTLQ010000029.1, from coordinate 23,707 downwards.
AGCGGCTGCGATACAGCGCCAGCAGGCTGCCGTCGGCCAGCGTCTGCACGTTCATGTGCACGCAGCCGACGCTGTCGGGCACCGTGTGCTCCTGCCAGGTCAGGCCCTGGTCGCTGGAGACCATGACCGCGCTGATGTCGTCGTTGCCGACCCAGCGCTCTCCTGGCCTGGTGCGGCACAGGAACACCGGGCACGCCCAGGCGCCGTCGGGCAACACCACGAGCGGCTGGCGCACGAAGGTCCCGGCATGGTCGAACAGGGTGTCGATCGGCCCCCAGGTGAGGCCGCCATCGCTGGAGATGCGGCGGCGCACGATGGCCGTGTTCTGGTGGCCGGACAACTGCGCCGTGTAGATCAGCCACAACTGGCCCTGTGGCGTGCTGAACAGCACGGGGTTCTGCTCGGAGCGGGTGGGGTCATCGGACAGCTTGACGGCCGGCAGCCACGCGTCGCCGCCGGCGGGCAGCCGCGACATGTAGATGGACACGTCGGGGATACCTTCCTGCGTGCCGCCGAACCACACGCACAGCAGGTCGCCGTTGGGCAGGACATGCAGGTTGGCGGCATGGTTCTGCACGCAGGGCGTGGGCAGGTAGGCTTCGCGGCGGCTGGCGTCGGTGTGCGCGGGATACACGTGCGGGTCGAAGGCGATTTGCACTGCGTCGCTGGCGGGGGCCGGTTGGGTGCTGGTCATGTCTTGTCTCTTGAAATCGGGTTGATTCAGTGCGCGGCGTGCTTGGCCGGTGCGCCGCCGGCCGGCGTGCCGCTGGCGGGCGTGCTGGACCGGAAGCACAGCTTGTCGACCACCAGCACCAGCGCCGGCGTCACCAGCGCGATGTACATGTTGTCGATGCCGAACGGATTGCCCAGCAGGTACCACGCCGTGGTGGCCACCGCCGCCGCAATCAGGCCGCTGACCGCGCCGCGGTTGCTGCCGAAGAACGGCAGGTAGATACCGATCAGCGCCACGATGGACACCGACAGGCGCAGCGCGCGGGTGAAGAACGACAGCGCCAGGATCTGCGGCACGAACAGCACGAACACCAGTGGCAGGACGCCCACAGCCAGCGAGATCCAGCGCGTGGCGCGCAATTCCTGCTCGGGAGTCGGCTGGTAGCGCGGCACGTAGAAGTCCTTGACGACCAGCGACGCGATGGCCAGCGCCACCGTGCAGACGCTCACGAAGATCGATGCCACCAGCGAGGTGGTCACCACGCCCGCCAGCAGCGGGTGCATGTGCTCGAGGAAGACCGGCAGCGCATACAGGCTCTTGATGTTCGGGTACAGGAACTTCGCCGCCACGCCGATGAAGCCGAGCGCGATCGAGATCGGCACGCAGAGCGCCGCCGCGATCAGCGAGGCCTGGCGCGCGGCAGCCGGGCTCTTGGTCGAGGAGATGGCCTGGATGATGAACTGGGTGGAGAAGATCGCGCCGGCCGAGCCGATGATCCAGGCGCCGATGGTGCCGCCGCCGAGCGCGCCCTTCCAGGTGAAATAGTGCTCGGGCATGGTCTGCACCATCGGCGCGATGCCGCCGGACAGCTTCCACGCCACCGCCACCAGGATGCCGATGCCGAGCAGCTTGACCGCGCTGTGCACGATGGTCAGGCAGGCCACGCTCTTGAGACCGCCCCAGGCGAAGTAGATCGTGCTGATGATGGCCGTGATGACCGCCGCGGTGGTCAGGTTGATGTGCATCACCGTGGAGATCGCCGCGGCGCCGCTGACGTAGTTGCCCACGTTCACGAGGAGCAGCGCATAGATCATGATGGCCGAGACCACCAGCTTGGTGGTGGGGCCGTACTTCCTGGCGATGAAGCCGGAGATGGTGAACTCCCCCGAGGCATACAGGCGCTTGGCCATGAACAGCCCGAAGAGCAGGAAGCCGATCGCGGCCGAGATCACCGACCACGAGGCAGCGATGCCCACATTGAAGGCCTCCTGCGACGTACCGACCGTCGATTTGGCGCCGATGTACTCGGACATCAGCAGGACCGCCACCACCACCGCCGGCATCGAGCGGCCGGCGACCATGAATTGTTCGGTATTGCGGCTGCGCAGCCGGATGCTGGCGATGCTGGTCACGATGATGTAGACCACCACCATGGCGATGATCGTGACGGTGTCCCAGTACGAGAACGAAGTCATCTTTGTCTCCTGATGCTTGAGCGTGATTGCCCGCGGCCAGCCCGGCGTGTATCCGCCCGGTCCGGCCCGCGCCTGTGGCGCTTTGCCTTGTGGGTGTCAGGCGGCGCGTGCCGCGGCCGGTTCGTCGCGGTGGGCGGCGAGGTCGCGCGCCTGCCGGAAGGCCTCGAGCAGGCTGCGTTCGTCGGCGATGCCCTTGCCCGCGATATCGAAGGCGGTGCCGTGGTCGACCGAGGTGCGGATCACCGGCAGGCCCACCGTGACGTTGACGCCGGCTTCCAGCCCCATCACCTTGACCGGACCGTGGCCCTGGTCGTGGTACATGGCCACCACCACGTCGAAGTCGCCGCGCCCGGCGCGGAAGAACAGCGTGTCGGCGGGCAGGGGTCCCTCCACCTGCCAGCCGCGCGCCTGCAGCAGCTCGACCGCGGGCACGATCTTTTCCTCTTCCTCGCCGTAGCCGAACAGTCCGTTCTCGCCGGCATGCGGGTTGATGCCGCAGACGCCGATGCGCGGATTGGCGATGCCCGCGCGCACCAGCGTGGCGTGCGCGCGCTCGATGGTGCGCTGGACCAGGCCAGGCTCGATGCGACGGATGGCGTCGAGCAGGCCGATGTGCGTGGTCACGTGGATCACGCGCAGGTTGGGTGCGACCAGCATCATCGAGACTTCTTCGATGCCGGTCAGGTGCGCCAGCATCTCGGTGTGGCCGGGGAAGATGTGGCCGCCGGCGTGCAGCGCTTCCTTGTTCAGCGGCGCGGTGCAGATCGCGTCCAGCTCGCCGGCCGACGCGAGCTCGACGGTGCGCGCAATGAACTGGTAGGCCGCGTCGCCCGCGATCGGGGACAGCTTGCCGTAGGGCAGGTCGGCGGGAATGAGGCCGAGGTCGATGCAGTCCACCACGCCGAAGCGGAACTCGGCCTCGGCGGGCCGGGCGATGGAGCGCACCTCCAGCTTGACGCCGGCGCGGCTGCCGGCATCGCGCAGGCGCGCGGTGTCGCCGATCACCAGCGGGCGGCATTGTTCGTAGACGTCGCGGTGCGTCAGCGCCTTCATGATGATCTCGGGACCGACACCGGCGGCATCGCCCATGGTGATGCCGATGACAGGACGATAGGACATTGCAGGGATTCCTCTAGATAGATGGCGCGGTGCGGCGCCGGCAAGTCGTTGCCAGGCGGCATGGAGGGAGCCGGGCGTGCCGAAGCCGCCGGCCTTGGTAACGACCGGCAGCATGCCGCCGGGAAGCGAGGCATGGAGCAGCGGCATGCCGGTCTCGATCTCGTCGACCAGTTGCAGCGCGCCGGCGCTGGCGGCTGCCAGCAGCGCGCGCGCCGTTTCGCCGCCGGTGGCGATCAGGCCGCCGGCGTGGGGAAGGACAGGGGCCAGCAGCGCGGCCAGGCGCTGGCAGAACAGCAGCCCGTCGGCGCTGTCGCCGCGCGTGGCCTGGCTCAGCGTGACCAGCACGTGGCGGCCGTCGCGCAGGGCGTCGGCGACGGTGCGCGTGAGCACTGGCTGCGCGGTGCCCAGCGTGGCAGTGTCCAGGTCCAGGACAAGCAGGGCGGGACCCGCCGCGGCCTTCAGGTGCTCGGCCTGGCGGTGCGACACGCTGGACATGCTGCCGACCACGGTCAGCACGGGGCCGCCCGTGCTGGCTTGCGCAATGGCCGGCAACGGCGTGGCGGTCGTTGTTGCATTGGCGTCGCACAGGCCGAGCGCGTGCAGCAGCGCGGGCGCCAGGCCGGCCGAGCCGACCCAGAACGCGTGCGCCAGCCGCGCCGAGGCGTCGGCGACACGTTCGAGGTCGGCGTCGGTCTCGCAGTCGCATACCACGGCCTGGGTGCCGCCTGCCTGCAGCGCGGCAAGCCGGGCCGCCAGCGCGGTGGCGCCGGCGCGCACGTCGGCCAGCGCCAGCAGGGCGGTATCCAGGCCGTGGCTCGATAGCATGTGGCACAGGTCGGCGCGTCCGGCGATGGACTCGTTGCGCCAGACCTCGGTTTCCTCCACGGCCACGCCGCGCAGCCACTGGCGGCCGTCGCGTGTCGTGCGGCCGGCGGCAGGGAAGGCCGGCGCGACGATGGCCAGCCCGGCAAGCGGCACCAGGGCGGCAATTTCGGCTGCCACGTTGCCGCGCAGCGTCGAATCGATCTTCTTGTACAGGCGCGTGGCGGGCCCGGCCAGCCTGCGCCAGGCGGCAACCTGCCGCGCGGCGGCATCGGCCGGGCTGGCGCGGCGGGAATCGGTGTCCACCGCCAGCAAGCCGGCATCGGCGGCATCGGCGGCATCGGCGGTATCGGCGGTGCCGGGGGCGCCGGCGTCCGCGCTCAGCATCACGGTGCTGCGCAGGCCTGCGCGCACGCCGGCCACGGCGCAGTCGGCGGCGCCGGACAGGTCGTCGGCGAGGATCAGCAGCCTGGGGCCGCGGTGGACGACGGTGTTCACGGCAGCAGGCGCTGGTAGATCGCCTTGATATCCGCCAGGCTCAACGGCTTCGGGTTGTTGCCGAGCAGCCGCTTGACCTTGGCGGCGGCCTCGGCCAGCGCGTCCAGGTGCGTTTCCGACACGCCGAACGCGCGCAGGTCCTGCGGGATCTGCAGCACGTCGGTCCATTCGGCCAGGCGGTCGATCAGCTTCTGCGCCGCGGACTCGTCATCGTCGCCGTGGCCGCAGACGTCGAGCGCGCGCGCCACGGTGGCAAGGCGGCCGACGATGGCGTCCTTGTTGAAGGCCATCACGTGGGGCAGCAGCATGGCATTGGCCACGCCGTGCGTGATATTGAACATGCCGCCGAGCGGGTAGGCCAGCGCGTGGACGGCGGCGGTGCCGGCCGCGGTCAGCGCGAGGCCGCCGTACATCGAGCCCAGCATCATGGCCTCGCGCGCCTTGACCGAGCTGCCGTTTCGGTACGCCTCGACCAGGTTGGCGCCGATCAGCCGCATCGATTCCATCGCGAACATGTCGCTGACCGGATTGGCCTTGGTCGAGATATACGATTCGAGCGAGTGGACGAACGCGTCGACGCCGGTGGCGGCGGTGATCGGCTGGGGCAGGCCGAAGGTCAGCTCGGCATCCAGGATCACCAGCTGCGGCAGCAGGTGACGGCTGACAATGCCAACCTTCAGTTCCTCGTCAGGCAGCGTGACGATGGCGTTCGGCGTCACCTCGGAGCCGGTGCCCGCCGTGGTGGGCACCAGGATCATCGGCACGCCGGGCTGCTTGATCAGGTCGATGCCCAGCCATTCGCGCAGGGGCTGGTCGTTGGTCAGCCGCACCGCGAACAGCTTGGCGGCGTCGAGCACGCTGCCGCCGCCGATCGACAGGATCGCCTGCGGGGCAAACGGCGCGATCTGCTCGCGGAACACGGTCTCCACGTTCTCGATGGTCGGCTCGGGCTCCACGCCGCGCACGATGCGCGCTTCCACGTCGCGCTCGGCCAGCGCGGCCACCACGCGGCCGATCACGCCGTTCTCTTCCATCACGGGCTGGGTGATCAGCGCGATGCGCGACACGGGACGGTCGAGCAGCGCCAGCTTCTCGGGCAGCAGGGCCAGGCTGCCGGCGCCGTGGACGATATGCTTGACGGTCTGGAAGTGGTAGGTGTTGGTCATGGGCAGCTTGCTTGGGGTGTCGATGAGGGGCGGCCGGTCACTGTTGCCCGGCGGCGCGGTAGATGGACAGCGCCTCGGCCAGCCGCTCGCGGGTCTTGGGGTCCAGCGGTTTGGCGGGCGCGCGGGCCGGGCCGGCGGGCATGCCCAGCATTTCGGCGGCGGTCTTCAGCACCACGGGCATGGTGCCGAGCGCGAAGGCGTCGCGCAGTGCGCGCAGCGATTCCTGCGCGGCGCGCGCGGCGGGCACGTTGCCGGCCTGGAACTCGTTCCAGATCGACATCACCACATGCGGCACGGCATTGGTGGTGGCGGCCACCGCGCCGTCGCCACCGGCGATCAGCGTCCACAGGATCATCGAGTCGGTGCCGGTGAACACCGCGAAGTCGTCGCGGCGCAGGTTGATCAGTTGCAGCAGGCGGTCGAAATCGCCGCCGCTGTCCTTGATGCCGCGGATATTGGGGATCTCGGCCAGGCGGCGCACGGTGTCGATGGTCAGCGTGATGCCGGCCTTCGCGGGGATCGTGTAGAGCATGACCGGCAGCGTCGTGGACTCGGCGATCTGCTTGTAGTGGGTGAACAGCTCGGCCTGGGTGGCGCCGTTGAAGTAGGGCGTGATGACCGAGACGGCATCCACGCCCAGGTCCAGCATCTTGCTGTTCAGCGCAATGACGTCGCGGGTGGCATAGGCGCCGGTACCGGCGATCACCGGTACCCGGCCGCGCGCGTGTTCCACCGTGATGCGGGCAATGCGCAGCTTCTCTTCCTCGTTCAGCGCGATGAACTCGCCGTTGGTGCCGAGCACGAACAGCGCATGGACGCCGGCGTCGATCAAGCGGTCGACCAGCGTGCGCAGGCCGTCTTCGTCTACGCCTTCGTCGGCGGTCATCGGGGTAATGAGGGCGGGGATGATGCCCTTGAACTGCACTGCCATGCTTTGCTCCTTCTTGCTGGTCGCTCGTCCCGGCGGCGCCCCCATATGGAGGCCGACGATCTGGATGACGGGGATTTTGTCTGACTGAATCAGTCAAAATAGACGGATTCATCTGATCGATTGGGTCATTATAGGGTTTGGATTGACTGATGCAGTCGATGTTTACCCTAGTTTTGATTGAATCGATCACAATAGAGTGCCGCTTGAGGCGCTCCCGGGGCGGTGCATGGGCAAGGCGACCTACCGCCTTGCTGCCGGCGTTGGCAAGAAGCCTCTTTGCAGGAATGCGGGCGCGAGGGCGGGCACGAATCCCTCAGGAGCGCAGGTGGGCGTCGCGCGCCATGCCGTTGCCGTCGGCATCCATGGCGATGAAGCCGACGACGCGGCGACCGACGACCTTCTTGCCCGCGTCATACGCTCGGATATCGCCTTGTCCTGGCCGCCATGCTTGCCTGCCGCTCTCGATGTGCACGGTGCGTTCGTACATGGATCCGGCTTCGCGTCTTTGGTCATTGCGATGTGCGGAAAATCACCGTTGAGCGCAGGCGGAGAGCCTTTCGTTAAATTGCGATTCGTTCCCGACGCGCAAGACTGTTGTGTCCGATGCGGGTGTTCGAAATTAGAGCAAAGCGCCTATATTTGCGTCTATTGGAGCCGTCGGGCCGATCGGCGTTGAAGCCGAAAAACCAATGTTCGAAGACATGAGGAGGCATGGCGCGGGCGGCACCTGCATCCCCCCATAGGAGAAGGTATGAGCGAAGCAAATCAAGGCGCTGTGCGCGAGCTGAGTCATTTCATCGACGGTGAACGCGCCGCTGGTGCGAGCGGGCGGTTCGGCAATGTATTCGATCCGGCGCTAGGCCGCGTGACGTCCCGCGTGCCGGTCGCAAGCACAGCTGAAGTCGATGCCGCCGTCGCCGCTGCGAAAGCCGCGTTCCCGGCCTGGAGCGAAACCGCGCCGCTGAAGCGCGCTCGTCTGATGTTCAAGTTCAAGGAACTGCTCGAGGCGCATCAGGACGAACTCGCCGAGCTCATTACGCGCGACCACGGCAAGCTGTTTTCGGACGCGAAGGGCGAGGTGGTGCGCGGTATCGAGATCGTCGAATTCGCGTGTGGCATTCCGAACCTGCTCAAGACCGATTTCACCGATCAGATCAGCGGCGGCATCGACAACTGGAATCTGCGTCAGCCGCTCGGTGTGGCTGCGGGCGTCACCCCGTTCAATTTCCCGATGGTGGTGCCGTGCTGGATGTTTGTGATGGCGGCCGCGTGCGGCAACACCTTCGTGCTCAAGCCCTCGGAGCGCACACCGTCGGCATCGATCCGGCTTGCCGAGCTGTTCCTCGAGGCGGGCTTTCCCAAAGGCGTCTTCAATGTCGTGCATGGCGACAAGGCCGTCGTCGATGCGCTGATCGAGCACCCCGATGTGGCCGCGATATCCGTCGTCGGCTCGACGCCGGTCGCTGAATACATCTACACCGAAAGCGCGAAGCGCGGCAAGCGCGTGCAGGCCCTGGGCAGTGCGAAGAACCATCTGGTCGTCATGCCCGATGCCAATCTCGATCAAGCGGTCGATGCGCTGATTGCCTCGTCGTATGGCTCGGCCGGCGAGCGCTGCATGGCGACCTCGGTCGCGGTGGCGGTGGGGCATATTGGCGACGAGCTGATCGAGCGTCTTGCGCCGCGCGTGCGCTCGCTCAAGATCGGCGGCGGCATGGAGCCCGACCTGGACATGGGGCCGCTCATCAGCGCCGCGCATCGCGCCAAGGTGCTGGGCTATATCGAGGCGGGCGTCGCGGCAGGTGCCAAGCTCGTGGTCGATGGTCGCGGCCATACCGTGGCCGGCCACGAAGAGGGCTTCTTTCTCGGCGGCTCGCTCTTCGATGACGTGAAGCCTGATATGAGCATCTATCGGGAAGAGATTTTCGGGCCGGTCCTGTCGGTTGTCCGCGTGCCTGATCTCGCGAGTGCGATCGCACTCGTCAACGCGCACGAACTGGGGAACTGCGTATCGCTTTTCACATCCGACGGCAGCGCGGCGCGCGCATTTTCCCGGCAGATTCAGATCGGCATGGTGGGCATCAACGTGCCGAGTCCGGTGCCGCCGGCATGGCATTCGTTCGGGGGCTGGAAGCGATCGCTGTTCGGCGATCATCACGCCTACGGCGAGGAGGCCGTCCGCTTCTACACGCACTACAAGAGCGTCATGCAGCGCTGGCCAGACAGCATCGCCAAAGGTGCGGAATTCGCGATGCCCGTGGCCAAGTAAGCCGCCCCAGGCGATTGCGCTGGTCCACGGCCCGGACGAGGCTGAGATGCGCGATTATTCGGCTGGCCACAGTGGACAGCCGAATGGGAACGGTATTGCTCAGCCGCGCACGGCCGCTTCGATGGCGGCGACGTCGATCTTTTTCATCGGCATCATCGCCTCGAACGCACGCTTGGCCGCGTCGCCACCCTTGGCGAGTGCATCGGTCAGCACGCGCGGGGTGATTTGCCAGCTAATGCCCCATTTGTCCTTGCACCAGCCGCAATGGCTTTCCTGCCCGCCATTGCCGACGATCGCGTTCCAGTACCGGTCGGTCTCTTCCTGATCGTCAGTCGCGATCTGGAAGGAAAAGGCCTCGCTGTGCTTGAACCGCGGGCCGCCATTGAGACCGATACAGGGTACGCCCACGACGGTGAATTCGACAGTCAGGGCGTCGCCCGTCTTGCCGTCGGGATAGTCGGCCGGCGCACGGTGGACAGCGCCGAGGCTGCTTTGCGGAAAGGTCTTGGCGTAGAAGCGCGCGGCCTCTTCGGCATCGTGTTCGTACCACAGGCAGATCGTGTTCTTGGCCATCTTGGCTAACTCCTTTTGCCAATCAGTGAGAAAGCGGCGCACCACTCTGGCGCGGCACGCCGACGTCGGCTGCCCATTTTGGCGAGTACGGCGAGTACGGTGCCATATCGACGGTGGTCATCGAACTTCATTTATAGGACGTAGGTTGATGGTTCGCACCGCCAACCTTGTCGGACTCGCGATGGCGAGGCAGGCGGGTGGAGCGTATGGCGTTCGCCGTGGGTGGCGGAGTTAGCGTCAGGAAACGCCATGAGGGATAGCTACCCGCATCATTGCCAATGCGTGGCGCAAGCTCTTGATTTTCGGCGTTTGCGTTTCCGCTTCATTGCGCCAGAGTCCTGCTTGGCCACTTTTCTGCGTCACCCCAATGGCATGCGTTTTCCCTTGTGCAGCAAGGCTTTCCGGGCGATTTCGGAAGCCGTTGTCTTGTATTTCTCCCGCTCGCGGACTCCTTGAGATGGCCGCTTCTCCGGTGGTGCTAAGATCCATTTGCAGTTGCCTATGACAACGTCCAAGGAGACCAGGATGGCCGAAAACGAAGAGGCGGGTTGCGATGCGGCATCGTGCGTCGCTGGCGTGGCCACTGTATTGGCTGTCGGGGTATTCCTGGCCTTGGGGTACTTCTGCCTTCGCAAGGTGCGATCAGATGAGACGCGGCCCACGACCGAGAGCACGTTTGGCGGTGACTGGGCCGAGAGGGGCAACGGCTGACGGTTGGGCGGCGGATGAGTCCGGTGGTGTCCATGCCGCCAGCGTGCCGCGTGCGCGTGGAACGGTCATGCACCTGGTGTTGTCACTGCTGAGCGCACGACACACCACTGGCCTGATACGCTCTTCGCTTTTTCCCGCCCATGTGAGCGCGATGAAATCCTGGAAAGCTGCGGTGAGCATGTATGAACGCTCTCAGCCAACAGCCAGAACGGCCACTCAGAATGCAGACGAATAGACCACAAGCCGCGGGTGAGGGTGCGTCCGCTGCGGTTGTGGCTGTGCGGGCATGCTCCCTGCGGGCTGCGCCTTGGAGGCCTTGACGGCGGTCACCGGCACGCTTGATCGCCGCATGATCTTTGCGGGCATGCCGCCTCCGAAGCAGGCCTTGAACTGCGACCAGATCGTAACGCCGAGCACAATGCCGTCACAACGGTTGGCATCTGCGGCAATGGCAATCGTGCTCGCCGTGCGGCCCAACCCGATCAAGGCCACGTATCGCACATCGGAATCATCGAGAATCTCCATCGCCCTTGAGAGTGCGGACTCTCCCAGCCTGGATTCAAGCTCCCGCAATTCGGCAAGTGAATGGAATGCGCCGGCCCGGCTGCGTTCAAGGGCGGGCTGTACGTTCAGCAGTACGACCTCCGACGCGCTTCCCTCCCGGAAAAGAAAGGCTGCATGCCGGACAGCCGCCAGAGCACACTCCGAATCATCTACCGGCACAAGTATCCTGATCATCTTGATGGCTTCCCTGGATGGTGGCTGAGGCGGCGATGCGCGCGGAGACGCGCGGCTCAGGTTCCCACGCTTCAAGACTATGCGGTGCCACATACAGCGGGCATCAAAAAGCCGCCGGCGCCGTATAAAAAAGGCATAAAAATTCTCGTGGCGATGATTCCCCCTCTCGCCTGCGCCTACATTAGTCACATGGTCGGATGTGCCGCTTCCGGGGGGGCACTATCGACGAACCTGGTGCAGGCCACCCTACACGGGGGTGGCCTGCAGGGGGATGACTATGGCGGGGCGATCAAGGTGGTTGGGATACCTGGCCGGGAAGCCACTCGATCCGCTCGCGCCGGCGACGCGCCATGCGATCGCGGTCGCCCCTGTGCTGGCTTGGGTCGGACTTGGCGCCGACGGGCTGTCGTCGTCCTGTTACGGCCCGGAGGAAGCCTTCCTGGCGCTTGGAAGCCATACGCCGCTGGCGCTGTTCCTGGCCATGGCGACTGCCAGCACGGTGTTCATCATTGCTGTCGGCTACAACCAGGTCATCGAGCTGTTTCCCACCGGCGGTGGCGGCTATCGTGTCGCCACCGCGCTGCTGGGGCCGCGCCCGGGCCTGGTATCCGGCGCGGCCTTGCTGGTGGACTACGTGTTGACCGTGGCCACTTCGCTGGCGAGCGGCGTCGACGCCTTTTTCAGTCTGCTCCCGCTGGCGGCGCAGCACTACAAGCTGGCAACCGAAGTTGCCATCGTCGTCATGATGACGACACTCAATTTCCGCGGCATGAAGGAATCCATCCTGGTGATGCTGCCAATCTTCATGGGCTTTGTAGTCCTGCATCTGGGGCTCATCACCTATGGCATCGTTGCGCATGCCGACAATCTCGCCAGCGTGGTTCCGGCCGCAACGGGCGAGGCATCGACGATGTCGCACGCGATGGGACCGGTCGTCGTCATGGCGCTGCTGATGCGTGCGTTCTCCCTTGGCGGCGGTACGTACACGGGATTGGAGGCCGTCTCCAACAACGTCAACATGCTCGCCGAGCCGCGCGTGCTGAATGGCAAGTGGACCATGTTCTATATGGCAACTTCCCTGGCCTTTACGGCAGGCGGGATCATTCTCCTCTACATGCTTTGGCACGCCGCGCCCGTGGAAGGCCAGACCTTGAATGCGGTGGTTTTCAACCACATCATCGACAGCCTCCGGCTAGGCTCGCCACTTGCCAGTGGTGCCCTGCTGGTGGCAGTGCTGGCGTTCGAGGCAGGCCTGCTCCTGGTCGGCGCGCAGACGGGCTTTCTTGATGGACCGGCTGTGTTGTCGAACATGGCGGCGGATCACTGGGTGCCACGACATTTCAGGGACCTCTCCGCCCGCCTGGTACGACAGAACGGGATTATCGTGATGGGTGTGGCGAGCGCACTGATCCTGCTTTGGACGCAAGGCAAGGTGGCGCTGCTGGTGGTGCTCTATAGCATCAACGTATTCCTGACGTTCAGCCTTTCCTTGCTCGGCCTTTGCATCTACTGGTGGCGGCACCGGGTCGAAGCGCGCTGGATCGTCCGCTTTGGGTTGTCGTTCCTGGGCCTGTCCGTGACGTCAACGATACTCGTGATCACCGTGGTCGAGAAGTTCACCTCAGGTGGCTGGCTCACCATCCTGGTTACCGGTATTGTCATCACGCTCTGCGCGCTGGTGAAGCGCCATTACTCGGCTACCCGGACCGAGCTGGCACGCGTCGACGAGACGTTCGCGGGCGCCCCTCCGCATGTCGATCCCGCGCGTATCCGTCCGGTCGACCCGGCCCAGCCGACAGCCGTCGTTCTGGTCGGGAAACATCGCGGCGTCAGCATGCACGCACTGCTCTGGGTGGAACGACTGTTTCCCGGGCACTTCAAGAACTTCATTTTCGTCGCCGTGGGCGAAGTCGATGCCCAGAGCTACGAGGGGCAGGAAACGCTGCGCCACCTTCAGACGACCGTCGGGGAGGCATTGCGCTACTACGTGGCTACGTGCCAGCGGCACGGGGCCGCGGCCGACTCCCGGGCCGCATTCGGCACCAATCCCGTCGCCGAGTTCATGCGGCTGGTCGACAGTGTGATGACCGAGTATCCCAATAGCGTCTGTTTTGCCAGCAAGCTGATTTTCCGTCACGTCAACTTCCTGACAGCGTGGCTCCACAACCAGACCCCGGCCGAAATACAAGAGCGCTTGCACCTGCAGGGCAAGCAGATGGTGTTGCTGCCAATGAACGTGCAGTGACGTAGCCGATTTCTGACCTGAGAGACTCGGCATATCCCTTGCTTCATAACGGCGTACCGAGACCTACAATCCAGACAGGGGATCGGTTCTTCGCTGCATTCGCAAAGGGGGCGCCATCATGAAGCCGTTGATCCACGATTTCCACTCCGTCCATTCGCGCCACGGCAAGGGCTACTACCTGCGTCTGGCGGCTTGCTTGCTGCTCCCCGCCGCGGCCTATCTTTGTGTCCAGTTGCTGGGCAGGCACTGAACCCAGGCGTGGCGGTTGTCGGTAGAAGACCGGATGCACGGAAGGTGTGCGATCTGTCACATTTGCTGTGAGGCCAGCGGTTCTGGCCATGGTTGTAGCTGCACTGGAAGGGAGGCTACCCATGCTGCAGATTTTGGTGCTGATTCTGGTCGTCTCTGCCCTCCGGGCGTTCTACTTGCACCACCAGGTGGCAGGCCTGGCGCTGGTGCGGCGCGAGTCCTCGGGATGGCTCACCTATGAGGTGCGCAGGCGCGTTTCGCTGGTGCCCTTGCCCACGCATGTCGCTCAATACCCGGTTCCCAGGGAAGAGCGCATGCGTGTAGTCCGGCTCACCGGCTTCGTGGTCTGGCACAAGGAACTCAGCATCGCTCTGCCAGCCGATGCCTGCTCGCACCTGGGCGATATTTCGGCGCTGGAGTTCGACGGCCGCTTTCCTGCCTGGCTGCGGCTCGATGCCGCATAGCCGGGCGACGCGTACGGCGATAAAAAACCCGCCGGATGGGCGGGTGGCGCCGTCTAGCGCTTGTGGTGAATCAATCGATTCCACCAGTAGTGGAGAGGGTGCGCGTGCTCGGGATAGAGAGGGGATTTGTGGAAGAATTCGGCCCTCACCGCGAGTACATACAAGAGCACAATTGCAACGGTGAATACGATAGCTACTGTCATGGCGCCTCCTTTTGGGATGACCACACACTCAGTGTAGGACTCGGAGGACGAACAGCAAAAAGCCCGCCGGTGCTCCGATTCGAGCGGCGTCCAGCCCCGGGCGCGGTGGGTCTTCATTTGCCCATGCAGCCGCCCGCGATAATCCCGGTTCGAACACGCGTCAGCCATCCATGAAGGCCCGGTCAGCGGCGGATCAAGCCGGTACTCTGTCCGAAACCGTGCGGGAATAAGTGGGGTATCGCACGCCTCGCGCCTGCAAGGTCATCGCAAAATACAAATCGCATCCGCGCCGGGACCACAGCGCCGGATTCTCTACCTCCTTGGGGAAGACTCGATGAAAAGGCTCGTGAGCGATCTGGCCGCCGTCATTGCATTGGGTCTTTTTTCCGCCGCCGGGGTGCAGGCGTCGGAAATCGCCTGCAAGACCATGCTGCGCTCGGACTTCATCCGCTGCGAGGAGGATCCGCTGGCAGCCGGCCAACGGTGCGTGAGCCAGGAAGATCTGCGCCCGCGAGGCGAGAGTCTGATCTGTGACTACGCGATTCTCAATATCGAGTATGAGCGCATCTACGCAGACCAGGATCGGATGCTGCTGGCGGGCGCCATCCAGCATGAAGGTGTTCTTGCGTGGCGCAGGAACCGGGATGCTTGTACGTCGGTGGAGTGCCTTGACGATGCCTTCGCCAATTGGCAGCAGGACGTGGCCAGGACGCAGCCGGAGCAAGCCGTCGCCCAGCCGGGCAAACCGCTGGCCGCATCGTTGCGTCGCACGCCGGCAGTCAAGTCCGCTCGCAGCAGGCCGAGACTTGGCAATGTGAGTTGGGTCGTGACGCCGACGCAGGATCGAACTGCGCCGCCACAGGTGATTGCCACGACGGTCTCGCAGCCGGCAGTGCTTGCGCCCATCGCTGTCGCTCCGCCAGTGGCGCAGCCTCATCGAGTCAGCGTCGCTCCCAGGCAAGAGCGGACTGCCGGCGGCTGGGGATCGCTTGGCGTGCTGGCATGGTTGGGGATCTTTTGCGGCGGCCTGGCTTACCTGTGGGACCGCAGGTTGCGCCATCGGTTTCCGGGGGCGCCAGGCATCTACGGGCGCGGACGCAGAAGCATCTACCGGCCGAGACGCAGGATACCGGTGCCGCTCCTTATCCTGAGTGGCTTGCTGGTTGCGAACGGACTCGTTCTGATCTTTATCCTCGCCAGGTGACCGGTGCGCCAGTGCTGCGCTTACCTGGGTTGACCCGGCCTGGCCCTGAACGGAAACGCCGCCATGCCAAGAAAGCAGGGTGGCGCCCCCGGGAGCATCAACCGGCGACAGTCACTCCGCATTTCCCGGCAATCGCGATCAGCGCGGGAATGTCCGGGGCTCCCGCGGGGATATCCTTGTCGATCGCCGCAAAGAGTTGAGCGGCATTGCCGGTATGGCTGGTCATCGAGATCATCTCGGCGCCGCCCGGACCAAAGCGGAAACTGTGTATCGTGCCCGCCGGCACGTGAACGAATGTGCCGGGCGTGGCGGTGATGGTGTTGTCACCATAGCGAATCTCGATCTTGCCCTTCAGGATATAGAACGATTCGTCCCAGGCATGGCTGTGCGGCGGTGGTCCGGCGCCCTCGTCGCCCTGCTGCAGGAAGACTTCATAACCTTGCGTCGCGGTATTCGAGGCGAGCACCGTTATTTTTTCTCCCACCACATCGAGCGGGCGCGCGTACGTGTCCGGGGTCACCGCAAATGGTCGTGGCGTCATGGATTCTGGCTCCCTGGAATCGGCTTCAGTCGTGAACTCAGCGTAGTGGGTGGAATCAGGAGAGTCTAGCGGCAGAGGTCGGCAGAGGTCGGCAGAGGTCGGCAGAGGTGGCCATCGCCGGCGGCGGCCTGCCGCGGAACTCCGCAGTCATCGGGGATCCTCGTCAGCATGGTCGCGATCACGCTCGTGGCCGTTCAGGACTGCATTTTGTCCGAGCGCGCACCGGGATATGTGTGGTATCGCACTCCGCATTCGCGAGGCGCGGTAGCAGAATACAGGGCTGATCCGCATAGGATCCCGGCGCCGAATTCTCTAATTCCATGAGAAGACGATGAAAAGGCTCATGAGCCATCTGGCCGCCCTCATTGCCTTGGGGCTTTTCTTCGCCTTCAGTGCGCAGGCGTCGGATATCGCCTGCAAGACGTCGCTGCGCGCGGCTTCCGTCCATTGCGAGGATGCGATGGCGGGCGGCCAGAACTGCCTGAAGCGGGCGAACAAGCGTCCGCATGCCGAGAACCTGATCTGCGACTACGCGTTGCTCAATATCGGGTATGAGCGCATTTACGCCAGCCAGCTTCGGATGTTGCGTGCGGGTCTTATCCGCAAGGCAGACATCACTGCCTGGCGCAAGACCCGGGATGCATGTGGTTCGGTGAAATGCCTTGACGAGCTTTTCGCCGGCTGGCAACAGCATGCTGCCCAGAAGAAGGCAGCACGAGATACCGTCCAGCCGAAAAAGCCGCTTGCCGCGTCTGCGGGTGACACGCCGGAGGATAAGGCGGCGCGAGGCAGGCCGAGACGCGGTGAGGCGAAGTGGTCGATGACATCGACGCGGGAACCGAGCGCGCCTCCACAACGGATCTACACGCAGACCAGTGCGCAACCGCCCGTGCTGGCCCCCATGTCCGGTGCACCTTCAGAGGCTGAGCCAAGGTGGATCAAGGCGCCTCTCGCGCAAGAGCGGACTGCCTACCGCGTGGGATCGCTTGGCGGGTTGGCATGGCTAGGGATCCTCGGCGTGGGTTCGGCCTGCTTGTTCACGCGCAGGCTGGGCCAGCGGTTCCCGGGCGTGCCGGACATTTACCGACGGATCCGCAGCATGCCTGTGACCACGCTCATCCTGAGCGGCCTGCTGGTGGTGAACGCATTGTTCATGGTCCTCATGCTATTCGAGGAATAGGCCTGCGAGCTGGGGAGGCTTGCTCGCGACGGGCCGTCTCTGGCCTCTTCCTGCCTGACGAACTGGCGGTCGGTCAATCAATGAATCCAACCCCGCGCCATCATCGGTTCATACCGTCGGCATTCGTTCGCCTGACGAAATCAAGACCGACAAGCGCCATCCCCGTCATGACGCATCCGCTCAGCAGGGAAAATGCCGCTATCGCCAGCGTCCCGTGCCCGGCGCGACGCTCGGGCACGGTTGGCCCCGAGGCGAAGTGCGTATTGACGAGGTGCTTCGTTCGGAGTTCCTCTGCGATCAGGCCGATGTCGTTGAAGACTTCCCGGATGTCGTCGTCTTTCAGATCGGCGCCGTCGAACATGTTTTTCTGCAGCGCAAGGTAGACGGCGAGCATGGCCTTGCCCGAGTTGGCAGGGTCCCTCGATGCCTCCGCGCGAGCGAAGAATGCTTCGCGCAGCGTATTCTGGGCGGCTTCCCGCTCAAGCGAATCGATCGCCGTGCGAAGATCGACGATAAGGGATTCGGTTCCGACAAGCTGCGCCACCGGCGACAGATATTTCGAGCTTCCGGCATCGGATGACAGCAGTTGCCTGGATTCGAGCTTCGATGCGCCGGGGTACCTGCCGGCTATGATCTTCAGGGACTTCATCCGCGCGGTTTCCTGGCGGAGTTCGAGCCGTTTCGAAATGAGCTGGTTGTCGATTCTCTGCTTCTTGGCCTTGAACTCGGCGGCCTTCGTGTGCACGATCTCCGTCAGTTCCTGGCGCAGCATGGTGTCCTTGAGGAAGTCTCCCAGGATTCTTACCCTTGCTGTCGCTTGCGCAGGCGATGGCGCGGCAAAGGAGATGGCGAAGCCAAGGATATCCATGTCGATGGGCGTCTTGCTGTTGTTGAGATATCCCAGTTCCGCTTTTGAATAAGGCAGCACGGGTGTCACGTGCTTGCGGAGAAAACTCTCCTGCAAGGCATTTGCCAGATATTGCCCGTTGGCGTCACCTCCCAGTTGTTCGTGGCCGAGAAAGCGGCGTAGCGCGCCTTTGTCCGCGAATGCGGAGCGCTGGGTGTTGTACTCCGTCAGTTTTCGACTTGCCCTGAGGAAGCCTTCGCTCCTGTAATTTTCGCTGGCGGCGAACAGGATGGAGAACGAGATGCCTGAGACGACGGGCACAAAGATAAGCAGCCACATCCAGTGTTTGCGCAGCCAGTGCCCCGTGGCGATGAAGGAAAAGGGTGTCGCTGATGAAGTTTCCGACGATTTTATTTCCAGCATGGAGTCTCTGCGAAACAGCCGATTGGTATGTGCCAGCCATGGAGGCCGGCAAGTCAGAATCCATCGCGGCAGTGATTCGATGGTGCGGAAACATCCCAAGATGAAATGGAAACTTCTCCATTTTCCGAGTACTTGCCGAGTACTTGCCGAGTACTTGCCGGTCGGACAGTCGGAGGAAATCGCTCATCGGCGACCCGGGCCGGCAGGCCGTCCCGGCTGTCCAGCCAATCCGCCCGGGATCCCCGCATCGCCTGGCGGCAGGAACGGCAGTTGTCCGGCACACCAGCGCGCCTGAAGCGCGGCCATGTGGCCCGGGGCGCGGGCACCCCGGGCAGGCATCGGCGCGAACTCGCACGCAATGGGCGCATACTTGGCATCGCGCGAGTCGTGGGGGATGTCATGGGAAAGCTCTTCGAAGCATTGCCGGCGGACGAGCGCGCAGACTTCGAGGCCGCTTGCAGGAAGCATGGCCGGACCCGCGAAGAATTCACGGTCGTCCTTGATGAGGAGGCCCCTCCCCGGGATGCGGTGGGTCCCATTCCCCGCAAGGTGGCGGTCCAGGCCAACCTGACCGGCGCTCGCCAGTCCTATCCCGCGGCAAGCGGCACGTCCTGGACTGCCGAGTTCGAGCGGGACCTCGCCCGGGGCTTTTTCTGGGAAACCTACGACTAGGTACGGGTACGCACCGCCGCCATCGTCCCCAGCCTATTCGCCATCCCCGAACGGCAACTCGCCCTGCACCGGGAGCACGGCAAGATCTTCCCCGCCGGCCATCGTCAAGGTGCTGACGCGCACGCCCAGCAGCCGGATCCTCCGGTCCAGCGCGACACGCTTCACGCATTCCGTCGCCGCCCGCCGCAGCAATACGGCGTCGGCCGTCGGCGCGGGCATGCTCAGGTCGCGGGTCACGGTCTGGAAGTCGTCGTAGCGCAGCTTTACCCCGATCGTGCGGCCGACGTACCCCTTGCGGCGGAGGTCCTCGGCCAGGCGCTGGCACAGGGCGGTAAAGATTTCGGAGAGGGCCTGGCGGTCCTGGCGGGGGTGGAGGTCGCGTTCGAAGGTGGTTTCGCGGCTCATGGACTTCGGTTCGGAGCTGACCACGACGGGACGGTCGTCCTGGCCCTGGGCGATTTCCGCCAGCCAGGCTGAGTAGCTGCGGCCGAAGTGGCTTTGCAGCAGCCCAAGGTCGGCGCTGGCGAGGTCGCCGACGGTGGCGATGCCGAGCGCGGCGAGCTTTTCGGTCGCCTTGGGGCCAATGCCGTTGACCTTGCGCACGGGCAGCGGCCAGATGCGACGGGGGATGTCGTCGGCGCCGAGCAGGGTGAGGCCGTCAGGCTTGTCCAGTTCGGAGCCGATCTTGGCCAGGAGCTTGTTGGGGGCGATGCAGATCGAGCAGCTTAACTGGGTGGCTTCACGTACGGCTTGCTTGATGCGCGCGCCGAGATCGGCCGGTTCACCGGCGACTTCGCTGAGATCAATGTAGATTTCGTCGATGCCGCGGTCTTCGATCTGGTCGGTGAAGGTGTGGACGGCGGCCTTGAAGAGGCGGGAGTAGTGCCGGTAGGAGTCGAAGTCGGTGGGCAGCAGGATGGCGTCGGGCGCGAGTTGGGCGGCTTTCATCATGCCCATGGCCGAGAAGACGCCGAGCGCGCGTGCTTCATAGGTGGAGGTGGTGACGACGCCGCGGCCGGCGTAGTCGCGCAGGCGGGCGAAGCGCCGGCTGCCGTCCGGCAGGATTTCGGGCACGGCGTTGCGTCCGCCGCCGATCACCACGGGCATGCCGCGCAGCTCCGGGTACCGCAGGAGTTCGACGGAAGCGTAGAACGCGTCCATGTCCAGGTGGGCGATGCGGCGAGTTGCGGAAGGCATTGTCGGCTGGCAGGGATTGGCGACGCCTCCATCCGGCCATGCCGGGGCGGGGTGTCGCGATAACTGTATGCATATACAGTATATCGAACTCTGCGCCGGGCATCGATGCCGCCGGCGAACGCGCTTTCATTTTGCCTGCAAGCGCAATGCGACGATTCTCAAGACGGTGCGCGCCACCCGCGCGGACATCGGCCGGGCCGGCGGTCGGTTGTCACAAGCGGCCAGCGGCAGCCGGCGCGCGGCTCGCCACCGCCCGCTGACAGCGGTCCGAGGCTGCGCCGGAGCGGCGCTTACCGCAGCAGGAATCCGATATCGTCGACGCTGATCTGCGCTGCCGGCACGCCCCGGCGTTGCTGGAACAGCATGTGCTGCAGCACCTGGCGGCGCTGCGCGGCGAAGACCGCCAGGTCGATGGGCGACCCGGCGCGCGCGTAGTGTTCGATCAGGAGCTTGTAGGCGCGGTGTCGCATGCGCAGGGCCTCGCCGTCGGCGCGGAGCTTGCTGGTGTCTTCCGGCGCGGGGCGCTCGACATTGCGCAGCGCTTCGAGCGCATGGGCGTGCAGGTCGCGATAGCGATCGAGTTCGGCCTGGGTGGTGCGCAGGCGTTCGCGCAGGTCCCGTACCTTGCGCTGCAATTTCAGTGTCATGCCGACACCGTGCTCGATCAGCGCGACGGTTTCCAGTGCATGGCTGGCGGCGGCGATGGTGTTCTTCCAGATACCCCGGTCGGACGTGTCGGCGTCCGTTGCCCAGCCATCGCGGGCTCCGCTCAATGTCTTCATATGACCCCTTTGACCCTTGTATCGATTTCCGGCGGCCGGTCCTGTGGTTTCCGGTCCTGTCCGTGCGCATGGTGGCCGCGCTGACCTGGCGGCCTGCCATGCCGATGCAACCTCGTGCGCTTGGGTGCATCTGAGCCGGCAGCCTTGCGTCGAGGTTTTGGGGAAAGATCGTACGGTTTTACCCCGTCCGGGCCAAGTAGAAGATGCTTAGATCTGGTCTTCCCGGCGCCTATGTCGCGTAATGTCTACGGGCCTTGGCGCGGCTGCCCTTGTCATGGTGCTGACACCGGCACAGTGCGGGCGGGGAGGGGGTCAGGCTCCGCCGCCATGCCGTTGGGGTCACACGGGCGCAGGAGGCAATGGCGGGACGGTGGCTCAGCTTTCCTGGGCTTCGAGCGTGAAGCGGGCGCCGGCGTCCTGGCCCAGCAGCGTGACCAGGGTGGGCATGGCTGCTTCCAGGTTTTCCTTGAGGCGCCACGGCGGGTTGACGATAAACATGCCGCTGCCGTGCAGGCCCAGGCCGCCCGCGACCGGCTGCTTCACGGTGAGGGAGACATGCAGCCAGCTCTTGAGCGGCAGTTTTTTCAGCTGCACCGGCAACTGCACCGATTCGCGGCGTTGCACTTCGGGGTACCAGACCGCATAGATGCCGGTGGCAAAGCGCTGCAGGCCATCCTGTACGGTCCGCACCACGCGGGCGTAGTCCTGCTTGTCTTCGTAGGAGGGGTCGATCAGCACCACGGCGCGGCGCGGCGCAGGGGGCAGGATGGCATTGATGCCGGTGAAGCCGTCGCCGTCGTACAGCATGACGCGGCGGCCGGCGCCCCGGAAGTTGTCGCGCAGCACCTGGATCTCCGTGCTGTGCATCTCGAACAGGCGCAGGCGGTCGGCCTCGCGCAGCATCTGCCAGGCAAGCCAGGGCGAGCCGGGGTAGTGCCGCAGGTTGCCGTCGGGATTGAGGGTGCGCACCTGTTCCAGGTAGTCCTCGAGTAGCGTGGGCATGGGCCGCTTGGCGGCGGCGGCCTGCCACAGGCGGGCGATGCCCGTTTCAAACTCGCCCTTTTTCTGCGCGTAGGCATGGTCCAGCGCATACAGGCCGGCGCCGGCATGCGTGTCGATGTACCAGAACGGCTTGTCCTTCTGGGTCATCTGCTCCAGCAACTGGACCACGATGGCATGTTTGAGGACATCGGCGTGGTTGCCGGCGTGGAAGGCGTGACGGTAGCTGAACATGAGAAGGGGGGAAGGCGGGAATGTGGCGTGCGGCTGCCGGCCGGCGGCGCAGGGCGCTATGCTACCATCGCCCGCGTCCGGTGCCGCCTGCCTGCCCTGGCGGTACTCCCGGGATCCTCGCTTCTCCTTCCCATTGCCGACGTCCCTTCGTTTCATGTCCCGCGCCTTAGATCCCGCCGAGCCCGTCTTTTCCGATACCGGCCCGCCTTATTCGGCGCGCTATGGCGATGTCTATCACAGCGACGAGGGCGGGCTCGCACAGGCCCGCCACGTATTCCTCGCCGGAAACCATCTGCCGCAGGCCTGGGATGGCCGCGATCAGTTCGTGATCCTGGAGACGGGCTTCGGCCTGGGCCTGAATTTCCTGGCCACGTGGCAGGCCTGGCGTGCCGATCCACAGCGCTGCGGGCGGCTGCATTTCGTTTCGATCGAGAAGCATCCGTTTACGCGCGAAGGCCTGGCTGCCGTGCACGAGAAGATGCCCGGCGCCGACGAACTGGGTCCGCTGGCTGCGCAGTTGCGCCAGGCCTGGCCGCTCGCGCTTCCGGGCCTGCACCGGATGGAGTTCGAGCAGGGCGCGGTGGTGCTGACCCTTGCCTTCGGCGATGTCGACAGCATGCTGCCGCGGCTGGTGGCGGGCGTCGATGCGTTCTACCTGGACGGCTTCGCGCCCGACCGCAATCCGGAGATGTGGCAGCCGCAGCTGATGAAGCGGCTGGCGCGCCTTGCACGGCCGGAGGCCACGCTGGCGACCTACGCCGCGGCCGGCTTTTTCCGGCGCGGACTGCAGGCGGCCGGCTTCGTGGCCAAGCGTGCCACGGGCTACGGCAGCAAATGGCATATGACGGTGGCGCGCTTCCCCGCCGAACGCGGCCAGCGCCGGCATCCGCCGCCCGCGCCGGCTGCCTGGCCCGAACGCCATGCGATCGTGATCGGTGCCGGGCTGGCTGGCTGCGCGGTGACCGAGCGCCTGGCCGCGCGCGGCTGGCAGGTGACCCTGTTCGACACGCATGACGGCCCGGCGCGGCAGACCTCGGCTCACCGCGCGGCAGCCATGCATCCGCATCTTTCCTCGGACGACAGCATCCTGTCGCGGCTGTCGCGGGCCGGCAATCTGGAGTCGCTGCGCAACTGGGCGGCGCTGGCCGCGGCAGGGCACGCACCGCGCTGGCACGGCTGCGGTGTGCTGCAGACCGGCGCGGACGCGGAGGATGCGCGTATCCAGCAGGCGGCCCTCGCCGCGCTCGGGTTTCCCGAGGCGTTCGCGCGCTGGATGCCCGCCGGGGAGGCCGCGCGCCGGCATGGCGCGGGGGTGCCCCTGGGCGGGCTATGGTTCGAGCAGGGCGGCTGGGCGGCGCCGCCCGATATCT
Organism: Cupriavidus sp. 05T41; assembly: GCF_056396525.1. Classification (NCBI taxonomy): domain Bacteria; kingdom Pseudomonadati; phylum Pseudomonadota; class Betaproteobacteria; order Burkholderiales; family Burkholderiaceae; genus Cupriavidus; species Cupriavidus sp. 05T41. The sequence continues at coordinate 122 of NZ_JBFTLQ010000029.1, read as the reverse complement.
GCGGCGCGCAGCTGGCGCGAGCCGGCGCGGCGGTGGCGCCGCGCTTCGGCTGCCTCGTGGCGCGGCTGGCGCGCGAGGGCGATGGCTGGCAGGCCCTCGACTAGGCCGGCGCGGTATTGGCG
>NZ_JBFTLQ010000028.1:0-87720 GCF_056396525.1 Cupriavidus sp. 05T41 | reverse complement strand
CCACCCCTTCCCATCCCGAACAGGACCGTGAAACGACTCCACGCCGATGATAGTGCGGATTACCCGTGTGAAAGTAGGTAATCGCCAGGCTCTCCCTTGAAACCMCTCAGTACGCAAGTACTGGKGGGTTTTGCTTTTGGGGCGGCCGAGCAATGTCTGTAAGCGTGTGACTCGTACCATCTGGCCGTCGGGCGAACGGAATGCCAACATCGTTCGCGATGGACACGCATGACCGACTGTGTCCACGAGAGGAGCGTGGGCACAGTGACTCAGTTGACCGAACCCGTTACAGGGCTGATCGTACTTTGGGTGCGAAATCTGGCGGTTTGGCACCAAAAATTCATACAGATCAATGGATTACAAGAACGCCGCCCGCACAAAGTGCGGGCGGCCACGAAGCCTTACTGCAAGCGCCTCTCCGGCTGGCTACCGCCAGATTCGCACCAAAAGAAGTCCCTTCCATTCGACTCCCCCTTCTAACGTAGGGCTTCAGCGAAGCAACTTTCCTGCCGTTTACCCAAGATCGGATGCCTTGTAATTCTGCAGTCCTTTGTCGGGACCTCGGCGCGCACTTGACTTCGCGCTGGCGTCGGTAGGATGGGACTAAGCGGCTCGGAACGCGATCCGCCCCCATCCGCCAAGAAACGGGAACAGAAATGGCMTCCAAACTTCGAGATAACCAAGGTGCGATTCGACTGAACGAGCTCGCACGAAAGTCGTGGGTCGGCATCTTCCTTATGTTCCTGCTTTGGGTCGTGCTCACAGCAGGAGCGATGACGATGGTCGCCAGGGAATTTGGCTACACAGCGGCCTGCTTCCATGGCATCGCGGTGTGACCGGCATCCGCTGGTGCGACCTCGGCAAGGATTCTTTGAGTAGCCCTCGTCGAAACCTCTCTGTTGGACGATTTCATGAACATCAACAGCACCAACGACAAGCAACATGTCAATCGCTCGCTACCGCCAAGCCTTCGCATGTTGGATGACCGCTACCGACTGACCCAGCACGTACAAATCAGTGCTGTGTTCCTAGATCTCGCTTGGCTAGGGTGCGAGGTCAGAATCCGCACCCTCGACAAATACGAGATTGCTTCCACGTTGCTGAAGGTMGACCCCGCAAACGGTACCTTCATCTTCGACGGTTGCCGCACCGATGCCGAGCGGGATTTGTTACTGGCTTCGGACGAGATTGTTTTCTCCACTACGCTACGTGGTGTAGAAATTGACTTCACCGTCGGACGGCCATATCCAGTCAAGTATCGGGGCGAGCCGGCCTGCGCTGCAGCCTTCCCATCTCAGCTGTACCATTTTGAGCGCCGCTCTCATCCCCGTGCGTCCGCGCTCGTTAACATGGCTTATAACTGCGAGCTGCGCACCTCCGACGAGCGAATTCTGACGCTGGACATCGCCGATTTGTCGCTGTCCGGAGTGGGCCTGCGCTCGAAGGCTGTTAGCGCTKGCCAGTTGTCGGTCGGCACGATTTTGAAGAAGTGCAGCCTCGATTTTGGCGACCTGGGCAAACTGGAGGTCGATCTACAAGTGGTGGGGCAAGGGCTAGTCCAACACGGCCGCCGTGATATGCATCACATTGGCTGCGCCTTTGTTTCACTCGCCCCCGGCCAGCAAACTTTCCTCCAGCGCATGGTCTACCAGATTGAGCTGGCGGGTCGCGAATGACTGGGAAGCCCTGCCAGGTCAATCCGGCAGCCCCTCTGCGCCTGTAGTGGCCCCTGTTGCTGCTTGGTATCGCAACATCGCAATAATGACATCTCGTTCCTGGAGTCAGCGTTAAAGGGGCGGCTGCCAAGCCTGCCCCACAGACGCGCACGAAGGAACGCTCACGCGGCCGCGCGGGCGCGTCAGGAGGAGGGCGTACGCCAGGTGGAGGCGCTCGAGCGGCAGCTGCTGGAGCTACGTACCCAATTCTCGACKGAGCTGGGACGCACCCGCGAGCAGGTGGCCGTGGGGCAGGAACGGGCTGCGGCCACCGAGCGCCGCGCGCTGCGCGAGATCGACCAGGAGCGCACGCTGCGGCAGAAGGCCGAGCAGGCGGCGGACCTGCGCGCCGAGCTGACGGCGGTGCAGGCGAGGGCGCAGGACGCCGCCGTGGCCGGCGCTGAGGAGCTCACAGCAACCACCACCTGGAACAACCCTGAAGTCCAACGCTCCCACCAGACGGCACAGCGCCGGATCCGGCGCCGCCCCAAATCTCTTCACCTAACCCACGTCGATMGAAATCTAGCGCGCAAGCGATTACCTGGCTTCTGGACAAGGCGGCCACATCCCGCCTTGAAGATGGGCACGGCGGCCGCGCCACGACCTCTCCTCACAGCTTTCTCATCACGGCGCGTAGAGGCGAGCCGGGTTTTCCACCAGGACCTGCTGCCTAAGCTCCTGCGTGGGCAGCCAGTTTCGGATGGAGCGCGCGAGCGCTCCCTCCGGCAGCGTCCGGTAGGCGGAGACCTCATGCCGTGACCTGCGCGGATCCCGTGCGGTGTGTGGCCAGTCACTACCCCACAGCACGTGTCGTGGCGCAGTCCGCAGGAACAGCGCGGCCCACGCACTGGCTGCGTCGTCCGGCGGCATGCCAGCCGACGCGAGCCGGTACGGCGCGGAGAATTTGATGTAGACGTTGCCGGAGCGCAGCAGCGTCAGCAAGGCGATCGCGCGCGCGTCGTCATGGGCCAGTGTGGTAGGCACCATGGCGAAATGGTCCAGCACGACCGGAACTGGCAGTTTCGCAAGCTGGCCAGCCATGGCCAGGATGACATCCAGGTCGGCATAKAGTTGCAGGTGCCAGTCGAACATGGCGATGCGGCCGGCCCAGCGTGCGAGCTCCGCCTGCGCGGCGCCGGCGTCGCACAGGCCGCTGCTTTCCAGGTTGAGGCGCAGCCCACGCACGCCGCGTGCACGCATGGCACGCAAGGCCTCGTTGTCCACGTCCTCGTCCAGCACGGCCACGCCGCGGCCCGCGCCCTGCAGGCGGTCGAGGCTGTCGAGCATGCACCGGTTGTCCGTGCCATAGATGCTGGGCTGCACGATCACTACGCGTTGCAGGCCATGCCGCGACAGGTGCGCAAACAGGTCCTCAAGCGATGCCGGTCCTGGTGTGTAGTGCCGCTGGGCGACCATGGGATAGTCGGTGCGCGCGCCGATGACGTKGGTGTGGCAGTCCCAGGCGCCTGCCGGTAGCGCAGGAGTGTCGCGCATGTCGTTATGCTTCCAATAGGCGTCGGGCGAAGGCGCGGCCCGTTTCAGCGGTGCCCAGGCGGCCGCCGACGTCGCGCGTGGCCTCGCCCGACTGGATCGCCGCGATCATCGCTTCGTCGATGGCGCGCGCAGCAGCCAGGAAGGCGGGCAGGTTGCTGCGCTGGCCATGCCAGCCAAGCAGTTGTCCGGCGGACACAATCAGCGAGAAAGGATTGGCAATGTCCTGGCCGGCAATGTCCGGCGCCGATCCGTGTGCCGCCTGGCCCATTGCATGGTCCTTGCCGGCGTTCAGCGAGCCGCCCAGGCCCAGGCTGCCGGACAATTCGGCAGTCAGGTCGGACAGGATGTCACCAAACATGTTGGTCGTGACGATGACGTCGAATCGCTGCGGGGCGCGCACCACGTGTGCMATCATTGCGTCGACAATGAAGTCGTCGACCTGTACTTCCGGGAACTCGCGCGCMACCTGGTGGCARATGTCGATGAACATGCCATCGCCGATCTTCAGCACATTGGCCTTGTGCACGATGCTGACATGCCTGCGGCGTGTCATGGCCAGCTCGAACGCCGAGCGTGCAATGCGCTCGCAGCATTGGCGCGTAATGCGACGCAACGAGATGACAACATCCGGCGTGATCAGCATCTCGCTGCCGCCAGACTCGATATTGCGGTCGGCATAGAAACCCTCGGTATTTTCGCGCACGACGACGAGGTCGAACTCGCCAGCCCGGTGCTGCAGGCCCGGATAGGTGCGGGATGGCCTCACGTTGGCGTACAGGTCCAGTTCCTTGCGGAAGAATTTCGAGGGATTGATCTCGCCCCTGGCTTCATCCTTGAAGTCATAGGTGGCCATCGGTCCGAGCATCAGGCCATCGGCGGACTTCACTTTCTGCAGCAACGCCGGCGTCACGGTGGCCCCGTGGAGGCGCAGGCTCTCATGGCCGGATACATCCAGGTCGAATTCAAGGTTGAGCCGGAAGCGCGACGATACGGCACGCAGCACCTCKAGCGTGGCAGCCATTGTTTCGGGGCCGATGCCATCACCGGGAAGCACGACGATTTTCATGTTTGGTCCTTGATTGTGCGAGGGGAAAGAGCAAAGCGATATGCGGGCACACGGTCATTCAACGTAAGCACCCGCTGCCTTGACGAGTTGCGCGAACTTCTGGCGTTCGGCGCGCACGAATGCATCGAATCGCGCTGGCGTAACCGGMTCGACGGCGCTGCCGTCTGCCTCGAAGCGCGCACGGATGGCAGGCTCGGCAATGATTCTGTTGATCTCGGCATTGAGCAGCGTGACGATGGCMTCGGGCGTTTCGCGTGGCGCAAAGTAGCCGCCCCAGAGACTGAAATCGAAACCCGGCACGGCCAACTCCGCTACCGTAGGCACTTGGGGCAGCGCTGGCACCCGGCGGGGGGTGGATACGGCCAGCGGCTTGATCTTGCCGCCCTTGAGGTGAGGCATGATGGCGGAGGCGCTGGAAAAGAAGAACTGCACCTGCCCGCCCATCAGGTCGGTGATCGCCTGTCCGGCGCCCTTGTACGGAATGTGGACCATCTCGGTCCGGGTTCCGATGGCCAGGGCGGCCGCTGCCAGGTGGCCCGGCGTGGCCGTGCCGGACGACGCGTAGGACACGCTGCCCGGTTTGCTGCGCGCCATCTGCAGCAACTCGCCCAGGCCGCTGAAAGGCGCGCTGGCGGGTGCGGCCAACACCAGCGGCGCGTTGCCGACCAGCGCGACGGCCCGGAAGTCCTTCAGCGTGTCATAGCCGGGCGCTTTCATGGCGGATCCGTTGATCGCAATCTCACCGGTTTGCCCTAACAGCAGCGTATAGCCGTCGCCCGGGGCCCTGGCCACTAACCGGCTGCCCAGTGCCCCGCTTGCGCCGGGCCGGTTGTCGACAACCACCGGTTGCCCCAGTGCACGGGCGAGCCGTTCACCGATCAACCGGGCAAAGACATCGCCTTGCCCGCCAGGGGCATAGGGCACGATGACGGTGATGGGCTTTGCCGGATAGTCCTTGCTTGCCCACGCGGTGCCGAGCAGCCCGCTGGCCGCGGCGGCAACGCCAGTGCGCAGGAATCGTCTGCGGCCCGTGAATGCCCGCGCGTCTGTGATGGCCGTTTCCAATCCATGTCTCCTTGATCGAACCGAAGCGGGGAGCCTCCTCATTGCCATTGCATGCCCGGGTGGCTTGCCACGCCGCGCCACAGTGCKAGTTCCTTGTTCAACGCCTGACCAAAGGCGGCTGGCGTGAGCCGGGCGGAATCGGCACCTTCCTGCACCAGCCGCGCCTTGACCGGATCGGCAGCGGCGGCTTCATTGACCGCGCGATTGAGTGCTTCGATGACGGGTGCCGGCGTTCGGGCTGGCGCGAGCACGCCCCACCAGGTGGTGATGTCGAGACCCGCGACGCCTGCCTCGGCAATCGTCGGCACATTGGGGAACAGCGGCGAGCGMTTCGTGCTGGTGACCGCCAGCACTGACACCTTGCCACCACGCACGTAGGGCAGGATGGTTGGCACCGTGGCGAAGAAAAGATCGATGCGCCCGGCCAGCAATTCGACCGTGGCCGGACCACTGCCCTTGAAGGGCACATGCGTCATCGTCAGGCCAGCTTTCTGGCGGAACATTTCGCCTGCCAGATGGTTGATGCTGCCATTGCCGGCCGAGCAGAAATTCAAGCCAGCGGGTCGTGCCTTCGCAGCCGAAATCAACTGCGCCATGTTCTGCACCCCAAGTTGCTTCGAGGTCACGACCAGTAGCGGCCCGCGGCCGATCATGGCGACCGGAGTGAAGGACTTGACCGGGTCATACGGKAGCCTGGGTTCGACGGCCGCGCTGGTAGCGAAGGTCGACGTGGCGAACAGCAGCGTGTAGCCGTCCGGTCTGGCCTTGGCCACGATGTCAGCACCCAGCGCACCGCCAGCGCCGCCACGGTTATCGATGATCACCGGCTGGTGAAGGCGATCCGACATGTTCTTCGCGATGTCACGCGCGATGCTGTCGGTGCCGCCGCCTGCCGCGAACGGGACGACCAGCGTAATCGGCCGGGAAGGATAGGCGGGCTCGGCCCCCGCCAGCAGCGGGAATGCCGCCAGCGCGGCCAGCACACCGCGAATGGAAATGGACATGCGTGTGTCTCCGTTATTTTGGTTGCGTGCCAGCCATGGATCGTTGCCACCGGTAGCGTGGTCTGCGCGGGTACTCCCACGGACCGCACGCATGACTGAGCGGCAATGATCGGGTGGATGGAATTTGCTGTAAAGTGCAAATATCCTATCGATTGATGCCGAAATCKAGTGAATTTTGATCTCGCAGATTTGCGCGCATTTGTGACTGTTGCGGACCTTTGCAGCTTCCGGGCGGCCTCGGCGACGCTGCATATTTCCCAGCCGGCCCTCTCACGCAGGGTMGACAAACTGGAGCAAGCGCTGGGATTCCGCCTGCTTGAGCGCACCACCCGCAAGGTGGAACTCAACGCGATGGGCAGGAACTTCATACCMAAGGCCCGGCACGTCCTGAACGAGCTTGAGAGTGCGTTGCTCGGCATGACGGACTTGTCTGACCGCCTTCGTGGGCAGGTTTCCGTKGCCTGCATTCCTTCCGCCATCGGTAGCTTCCTGGCGGATGTGGTCAGGAAATTCCACCAGGCGTACCCCMGTATCCACGTGCGTCTGCTGGACGAGACCGCCTMGGAGATATTGCTGGCTGTGGGGCGCTCGGAGGCGGACTTTGGCGTCAGTTACCTGGGAACCCAAGAGCCGGATCTGGAGTTCAAGCCGCTGCTTGAGGAGCACTTCGTCCTTGCGTGCCGGCCGGAGCATCCTCTGGCGCAGAGGCGTCAGGTCACCTGGACCGAGTTGGCAGAGTACGAATGCGTGACGCTCGCACCGGGAAGCGGCAATCGCATGCTGATCGATCAAGGCTTATCGGCGGTCGCAGCACGTCCGGCGTGGACCTGCGAAGTCCGTCATGTACCGGCGCTGGTGAGCCTGATCGAAGCGGGCATCGGCATAGGTGCCGTGCCGGCCTACGCCGTGCCTGCCAACCATCCGGCCGGCCTGGTCAGCGTCCCGCTGGTCGAGCCGGAGATCGTTCGTACTATCGGTATCATCAAGCTTCGAGGCCGACCGCTGGCTCCAGCCGCACAGGCGTTCCACGATCTGCTGGTGGCCTCCTACGGTGGACCCGCGCAGAAAACTCGGAGGAAGAAATAGTATTGTCGGAGAGACCTTACAACCAGGCATCCCCGACGCMCAGCCGTCCGGCGTTGGGYGGCCTCAAGCGATGCCGTGGCTGGTGGTCGCGCGCTGGAGTAGCGAGCGCGCCGAAGCAATTACCCCAAAAGAAATACTTATCCATCTCTCTCGATGGCATCTCTCACGCACGCTGGCCGGGCCGCGTTCCTCTTGTCCCGCCTGAAGTTCAAATAGGCGCGTCGATCGCCTCCAGAAGGCACAAGATGCGTATTTCGGACGAACGTGACCTGCCGTTGCGGGATCGTGACCGAGCGAACCAGAAGGCGGGATCGGCGTTGCGCATGACATCAACCAGACGGGCTATGTGCGCCGGCCTTGGCCGGAGAAAGCATGCTCACAGGCGGCTGTCAAGCATCGCCTTCCTTTGCGAAGAGCAAATGAAGGAATGCGCGAATGTCGATTCCGGAAGCAGGAGTTGTGGTCCGGTCGCTCGCCCCCGGTTTGGCGCGGTCTCCTACCAAGGAGACAACCTTCCGACGCGCGTGTCAGGCAACCGCGGGACGCGCTGAAGGGGGCGACGTCGTGCAAGGCGGCGGGCGGGATGTGGGCTGCCTACACCTTGTAGTCTGACGCCGCCTCGCTGATGTACTCGGCGAGCCGGCTTGCCACCGGCTGACGACTATGGCGCGGCCGCTYCACCAGCCCGATCTCGCGGTGAAAGGTATCGTCGCCAAGTGGCAGGGCAGTCACGCCATGCGGCCAAGGGCCTTGCGCCGCCGTTTGCGGGATCAGCGCCACGCCAAGGCCGCGCGCTACCAGCTGCACAATGCCCTGCAGCTCGTCCAGCTCGATGGCGTCCTGCACCGCCAGCCGCGACTGTCGCAGGAACTGGTCGACCAGCCGGCCACCGAACGAGCTGCGGTCATAGCGGATAAAGGGCGCGGATTCCAGCGCGTCGCTCCACGCCTGGCCTGCCATGGCGGCCGGCGCCAGCAGCACGAACGGCTCCATCACCAGCGTGCGCCACTCCAGCTCCGACGGCAGCGCAAAGGGCGGCCGGATCATCACCGCGATATCGATCTCGCCCGCATCCACCTGGCCAAGCAGGTTCAGGGACACGCCCGGCACAACGCGGATCCTGCAGCCGGGCAGCTCGGCGCGGAAGGCGGCCATGGCGTCGATCAGGTATGACACCTGTGCCGAGGCGATCGAGCCCACCCGCACCATGCCGCTGCGCTCCGTGGCGCCGCCGTGCTCGCCGATGCGCGCGTAGAGCGCCATCAGTTCCTCCGCCAGCGCCAGGGTTTCCCGGCCGGCGGCGTTCAGCCGCGCCGAGCGGCCCGTGCGGTCGAACAGGATGAAGMCAAGCTCTTGCTCCAGGCGGTGGATCTGTGCGCTGACAGCCGACTGGGTCAGCCCGATGCGCGCGCCCGCGCTGGCAAAGGTGCCGTGCCGGGCTACGGCGATAAAGGTCTTGAATTCGCGCAGCATGATCGTTTCATCAATTTTCGTGTAGCTAAGGTCAAAAATATATCGCTTTTTTTAATTGGTTGCCATGCCTAGACTTTCCCTCATTGGTGCAGCGGCCGGAACGTTGCCGGCGGCGTGCCAAGACCCGACCCCCACAACACTTCGAACACTTCAATCCCCAAGCGCCATGAGCGAAATCACTCCCGTCCTCGCCCCGTTCCACCTTGCCTTCCCCGTCCACAGCATCGCCGCCGCGCGCGAGTTCTACGGCGACCTGCTGGGCTGCCCCGAAGGGCGCAGCGCGCCGGACTGGGTCGACTTCAACTTCTACGGCCACCAGATCGTGGCCCACCTCRCGCCGGAAGAAGCGGGCCACCGCCACACCAGCGCCGTCGATGGCGATGCCGTGCCGGTGCGTCACTTTGGCGTGGTGCTGCCGATGGACCAGTGGCATGTCGCCGCCGACAAGCTCAAGGCCGCCAACCTGTCGTTCATCATCGAGCCGCATATCCGCTTCAAGGGCGAGGTAGGCGAGCAGGCCACGATGTTCTTCCTTGACCCGTCGGGCAACGCGCTGGAGCTCAAGGCCTTTGCCAATATCGCTTCGCTGTTCGCCAAGTAACACCAACGTCGGACCCACGTCAGACCAGAGTGAGACCGGCCACAAGGCCGGCCGCCGCACGCGGGGCAGGGCTTGCCCGCCCCGCGTGCATCGCCCCCACGCAGTAGCTGCAAGAGTTAGTCGATATGCGAAGAATCCTGGTTGCCAACCGTGGCGAGATTGCCTGCCGTATCATCCGCGCCGCGCAGGCGCTCGGCATGGAAACCGTAGCTGTGCATTCCGCCGCCGATGCCGGCGCGTTGCACTGCKAGATGGCCGACATTGCCGTTGCGGTAGGTCCCGCGCCGGCGGCGCAGAGCTACCTGAATGTGGAAGCGGTGCTCGCCGCTGGCACGGCGCACGGCGCCGATGGGTGCACCCGGGCTATGGTTTCCTCTCCGAGAACACCGTGTTTGCCCGTGCGGCGCAAGCGCAAGGCATGCAGTGGATCGGCCCGTCCGTCGAGTCGATCGAGAACATGGGCGACAAGAACCGCGCCCGCGATATTGCCGCCGCGTGCGGCGTGCCGGTGCTGCCCGGCAGTATCCGCTTCCTGCCCGAAGACCTGTCGCGCTTGCACGCCGAGGCCCAGCGCGTTGGCTATCCCGTGCTGGTCAAAGCCGCCGGCGGCGGTGGCGGCATCGGCATGAAGCGCGTTGACGGGCCAGACACGCTGGCGGCCACGGTGGCGTCCACCCAGGCACTGGCCCTGAAGGCCTTTGGCGACGCCAGCATCTACCTGGAGCGCTATGTCCCGCGCGCCCGCCATATCGAGGTGCAGGTGTTTGGCTTCGGTGATGGCACGGCGGTGCATCTGTTCGAGCGCGAATGCTCGGTGCAGCGCCGTTTCCAGAAGATCATTGAAGAAAGCCCGGCGCCCAATGTGCCGGCCGCCGTGCTGGCCAGCATGAGCGCGGCGGCGGTGGCGCTGGCCGCGCACCAGCGCTACGGCGGCGCGGGCACGGTCGAGTTCATCMTCGACGCGGACAGCGGCGAGTACTTCTTCCTGGAGATGAACACGCGCATCCAGGTGGAGCACGGCGTGACCGAGGCCATCACAGGCTGGGACCTGGTACAGGCGCAGATCCGGCTCGCCGCCGGCACGCTCGCACCCTGCGCGCAGCAAGATATCCGACGGGCCGGCGCGGCCATCGAGTGCCGGCTGTATGCCGAGAACCCGGCGCGCCATTTCATGCCATCGCCGGGCAAGCTGGCGCGCTTTTGCCTGCCGGCGGGCATGGCCGGGCTGCGCGTGGACACCGGCGTGCGCGAGGGCGATGCCATCACGCCGTTCTACGATCCGATGATCGCCAAGCTGATTGCCTTTGGCACCGACCGCGAAACCGCCATCGCCACCATGCAGGCGGCGCTCGGCGCAACCGTGATCGAAGGCATCCGGCACAACGCCGTGTTCCTTGGCCGCGTGCTGGACCATGCGGACTTCCGTGCCGGGCGCGTCGATACCGGTTTTGTGGAGCGCGAGCTGGCGGTGCTGGTGGGCGAGTCCGCCGCGCCGGTGGCTGTGCCTGCGCCATCCGCCGTGGAGGTGCGGGCATGATCGCGCAGGACGTGGAACAGGCCGCGCCGGCCGCGCAAACGTCCTGGCGGATCGCGCCGTCCGGCGATCGCTGCCTGATTGTGGAGTTCGGCACGGTGGCGGATATCGCCATCAACCGCCAGGCGTGCGCGGCAGCGGCGCGGATCGCCGCCGCGGCCCTGCCCGGCGTGACCGACATCGTGCCCGCCCTGACCACCGTGGGCGTGCACTACAAGCCGATCGCCGTGGCCCGCGCGACGGGTACCAGCGCCMTGTTCGAGGTGCTCTCGGCCATGATCGGCGAACTCCTGCGCGAAGGGCTTTCGTCAAGCGCGGGCGCGCCACTGGTGATCGATATTCCCGTCTGCTATGGCGGCGAGCATGGTCCCGACCTGGACGATGTGGCAGCCACCTGTGGCCTGTCGCCCGACCAGGTCATCGCGCTGCATAGCGCCGAGCCGGTCGATGTGCTGATGCTGGGCTTCGCGCCGGGGCATCCCTATGTGGGCCGCTTCGACGCGCGCCTTTCGCCGCCGCGCCGGAGCACGCCGCGTACCGCGGTGGCGGCGGGCTCGATTGGCCTTGCCAATCGGCAGACCGTGATCTATCCCATGACCTTACCCGGCGGCTGGAACCTGATCGGGCGCACGCCCGTGGCGCTGTTTGACCCGCATCGCGCGTCGCCGTGCCTGCTGGCCGCCGGCGATCGTGTGCGCTTCGTGCCGATCTCTTCCGACGTATTCGAATCCATGCAGGCGGACGGAGGCGTGCAGCCATGAGCATCGAAGTGATCAAGCCTGGTGCGTTGAGCACCTTCCAGGATCTCGGCCGCGACGGCTACCAGCAACTCGGCGTGCCGGCCAACGGCGCCATGGACGAGCGCGCCCACCGGCTGGCGAACGCGCTGGCCGGCAACGCCGCGGCAGAAGCCACGCTGGAGATCACGCTGATGGGCCCCACGCTGCTGTTCCATGAGCCGGCCGTGATTGCCGTGTGCGGCGCGGATCTGGATGCCACGCTCGACGGCGCGCCCGTGCCGCTGAACCGTGCGGTGCCCGTCGCCGCGGGCGCGGTGCTGGCCTTCGGCAAGCGCCGCAGCGGCTTGCGCGCTTACCTTGCGGTGCACGGCGGCTTTGCGCTGACGCCGGTCATGGGCAGTTGCAGCACCTTTGTGCGCGGCGGCTATGGCGGCGCGGCCGGCAAGCCGTTGCGCAAGGGCGACCACATTGCCTTGCGCGGCGGCGTGGCCGCACCGGTCCGCGATGCCGGTTCCCCGGCGTTTCCGGCCGATGTCCTCACCGCGCCCGATCTGCCCGTGCGCGTCGTCGCCGGACGCGAATGGGCGTGTTTCTCKGATGCGGCCAGGCATGCGCTCGTCAGCGAGCCGTTTCGCATTGGCGCGCAATCGGACCGCATGGGGTATCGCCTGGAAGGCACGCCGCTCGCGCTGGCCGCACCTGCCGAGATGCTGTCCGAGGCCGTGGCCTTCGGCACGATCCAGGTGCCGCCCGATGGCCAGCCCATCGTGCTGATGGCGGACCGCCAGACCACCGGCGGCTATCCCAAGATTGCCCATGTGTGCGCGGTGGACCTGCCGCGCCTGGCGCAGAAGATGCCGAGCGAGGCGGTGCGCTTTGCCTTGATCGATCTGCGGGAAGCCCAGCGCCTTGCCTTGCTGCAGGACGCAATATTCGAAGCCATGGATACGGCAACGGCAGGKGAGCACGCGCATGGCTGAGATCGATTTCAACAGCGATATGGGCGAGAGCTTCGGTATCTACCGGCTTGGTGACGATGCGGCCGTGCTGCCGCATGYCACCTCCGCCAATATTGCCTGCGGTTTTCACGCGGGCGATGCGCAGACCATGGCAGCCACCGTGCGCGCCGCCACTGCKCTCGGTGTCTCGCTCGGCGCGCATCCGGGCTTTCCGGATCTGCAGGGTTTTGGACGGCGCGCCATGCAGCTCGGCCGCGAGGAGATCTACAACATCACGGTCTGCCAGGTTGGCGCCCTGCAGGCGTTCGCCGCCGCGGCCGGCAGCCGGCTCGCGCATGTGAAGCCGCACGGCGCGCTGTACAACCAGGCCGCGCGCGATGGCGTCATGGCGCGCGCGCTGTGCGAGGCGGTGCGCGATGTGGATCCGTCGCTGGTGTTCTACGGCCTGGCCGGCTCCGCGCTGGTCACGGCCGCGCGCGAGGCCGGACTCGCGGTGGCGCAGGAGGTATTTGCCGACCGCACGTATCAGGACGATGGCTCGCTGACCCCGCGCAGCCATCCCGGCGCCATGATCACCGATGTGGAGGCTTCCATCGCGCAGGTATTGCGCATGGTGCGCGACGGTGTGGTGCGCTCGCTGGGCGGCGTGGACGTGCCGGTCCGGGCGGACACGCTCTGCATCCACGGCGACCAGCCGGGCGCGGCCGGGTTTGCCCGCCGCATCCGCGCCGCGCTGGAGGCGGAGGGCATCACGGTGCGCGCACCGCAATCACGATAGCTACGGACAAACAGAATATGCCCCACACAAAATCCCCCATATCCATCGTGGCAGACACCGCTGGCACCCTCTGGAAACTCGTGGCGCAGCCCGGCGAGATGCAGGTAAAGGATGCCACGCTTCTGATTATCGAATCCATGAAAATGGAAATACCGATTGAGGCCGGATCGGCAGGTTATATCGAATCGTATTGCGTGGCCGAAGGTGAAATGGTGGAAGAAGGCCAGGTATTGGGCAGCTTTATTCCTGCTGCTTGAAGCACGCTGTTGATAAAGCTGTAAATTCGCCGCTGACATAGATTTGGTGGCGTCGGCCGGGCCGTACGGTCTGGCCGTTTTCTCAATGATCCCGTGGGTTGGGAAATGAATCACCAGCTGGCTGCGGACGATACCGGTTTCGGTGCGTTTACTGCCCCAGGGCGGGACGACAGGTTCATTGTTGTGGTGCGGCGGGGCGCATTAAATCCCCGAATCATATGGCTTTTCTCAGTCAGGAATCGTAACGCCCGGAATTCCGTGTTTTTAACGAAATCGCCGCTGGCATGCTTGTTGCAAAGTATCCGGTGTAATCGATGAAGCATGAATCCCGGTGGCTTTTAAAGGCCCGCGATTCCCKGCAGGTGGTTAGCTCTCCGGAAATAAAAACAAGACGCGAGCCCGGMCTGTGCACCAGGAAGTTTCAGGCACAGGACGGCCATCGTGGCAGGTGTTCGTRCTTCAGCGCTGGTTCATCCAGGGGTTTCACMACGCCTKGACTGGATTTTCTACCCCGTTGCATCCTGGAAACTGACAACATGTCCAACGCCCCCACCTCATCCCTGCCGATGCCCGACGCGGCGCCGGCATCCACCCCTGCCACGGCGCCGGCAACCGGCAATACCGTCGCCCGCAAAGCCGCCATGGCCGCCGCGGCCGGTACCGCCATCGAGTATTACGAGTTCGGCGTGTACGGCTATATGGCCTCCACCATTGGCCCGCTGTTCTTCCCTAGCGACAACGCCACGGCTTCGCTGCTGGCCATCCTGGCCGTGTTCGGCAGCGCCTTCCTGATGCGCCCGATCGGCGGCATCGTGCTTGGGCGCCTGGGCGACCGCGTCGGCCGCCGCGCCGTGCTGCTGGTCACCGTGATCGGCATGGGCATTGCCACCGGCATCATCGGCCTGCTGCCGGTGGCTGCCAGCGCGGGCATCGTGGCGCCGCTGCTGCTGCTGGCCATCCGCCTTGCGCAGGGCTTCTTCGCCGGCGGCGAAGTCACCGGCGCGGCGGCCTATGTGGCCGAGTCCGCCCMCAAGGGCAGGCGCGGCTTCTACGGCGCCTTCACGCCGGTGGGCGTGGCCGTGGGCGGCGCGCTGGCCGCGACCGTGTGCGGCATCACCACCGGCTTGCTGGAGCCCGTGCAGATGCAGGCGTGGGGCTGGCGCATTCCGTTCCTGATGGCGATCCCGATGGTGGTGATCTCGTCGATGGTGCGCAAGCGCGTGGAAGAGTCCGTGGCCTTCAAGCAGTTCCAGGAACACAGTGAGCCGCCCAAGGCGCCGCTCAAGGAAGTCTTCACCTCGCACATGCCCGCCGTGGTCAAGGTGATGCTGCTGTCCTTCGGCCAGAACGTGGGCTACTGGGTGGGGCTGGTGTTCATGAACATCTACATGACCACTTATCTCAAGTACGACAAGGCAACGGTGTACTGGATCATGGCGTTCGTCAGCCTGACCATGGCCATGCTGATGCCGCTGTGGGGCGGACTGTCCGACCGGCTCGGCCGGCGCAAGGTGCTTGCCATCGGCTTTTGCGCCTACATGGTGCTGGTATTGCCGATGATGATGCTGATGGACAACCACAGCATCGGCCTGGCCTTTCTCGCCATGATGGTGGTGGCGCTGCCCATGCCCATCGTGCAGTCCGTCGGCTATCCGACCTATGCCGAGCAGTTCCCGACCCGCGTGCGCTACACCGGCATGGCGTTCAGCTTCAACATCGGCGCCATCCTTGGCGGCGGGCTCACGCCGTACGTGGCCACCGCGCTGATCGGCAGCACTGGCAACCTGCTCAGTCCGGCCTACCTGCTCATGGGCGGCGCGGCAGTCAGCCTGCTGGCCCTGCTGGGCGTGAAGGAAACCGCCCGCCAGGCCCTCGACTGATGACGGACCGCAACCGGAGCTTGGAGATGGACGCAGGTATCCACGCCGCGGCCGGGCTTGCGCCCGGCTGGGCCGCCACGCCGACTGGCGCMCGCGCCGGCATCCGCAGTGGCCGGTACAACGGCAATACCAGCKGCATGGCGCCCGGCCATGGCCAGGGCAACCTGATGATCCTGCCCAAGGCCTGGGCCGGGGATTTCCTCGGGTACTGCCGGGCCAACCCGGTGCCATGCCCGCTGATCGGCATGACCGAAGCGGGCAGCCCCGCGGTGCCGATGCTGGGCGGCGATATCGACCTTCGCACCGACGTGCCGCGCTACCGTGTGTGGCGCCATGGCGAACTGGTGGAGGAGCGCGACGATATCAGCGCKCTCTGGCAGGACGATTTCGTGGGCTTTGTGCTGGGCTGCTCGCTGTCGTTCGAGGACGCGCTGGAGCGCGCCGGCTTGCGCGTGCGGCACGTCGACGAAGGCAAGATCGTGCCGATGTACCGCACCAGCATCCGGACCACGCGCGTGGGTGCCTTCCATGGGCCAATGGTGGTGTCGATGCGGCCCTACACGCCGGACGAGGCGGCCATCGCCTGGGCCGTGTGCGCCCGGTTGCCGGGGGCGCACGGGGCGCCGGTTCATATGGGCGACCCCGCCGCGATCGGCATCGCGGACATCGGCCGCCCGGACGAAGGCGAGCCGACCGTGATCCTGGCCGGGGAGGTTCCCGTGTTCTGGGGGTGCGGGGTGACGCCGCAGGCGGCGGCCATGATGGCGCGTCCGCCGCTGTGCATCACCCATGCGCCGGGGCACATGCTGGTATGCGACGTGCCTGCCGATGGGTTGAGGTTACTGTGAGCGCGGGAAGATAAAGTGTAATGAAGGATGGCACCGGAGCTACCGGGAACCGCCGCAACTGCATGCGCTAAGCTCGGGCGGCATCGTTGCGGCGGATCACCGCCCAGGCACGGGCGCCGGTGCTCTCTCCGCCGCGCCACGCGATGGCGCCATTGACGATCACCGTCTCGATGCCCCTCGCGGCCGCGACAGGGCGCGCGAAGGTCACAGGGCAGGAGGAGGGCATACGCCAGGTCGAGGCGCTCGAGCGGCAGCTGCTGGAGCTGCGTACCCAATTCTCGACGGAGCTGGAACGCATCCGCGTGCAGGTGGCCATTGCGCAGGTGCGCGCCAGCGCCATCGAGCTGCGCGCGCAACTGGAAACGGCACTGCGGCGTGCCGCCGGTCAATGCCCTTCCTCGATATTGAGGATTTTCCCCAAGCCCAGAAAATAGTTCGCGAAGGCAAGCACGCTAGCCGTCACGGCAATATAGACGACTGACAGTGCGGCCAGCGTCGGATCGGCAAACTCCCGTACATAGTTGTACATGGAAACCGGCAGTGTCTGCGTGTCTTGCGTTGTGACGAAAAGCGATGCGGTGAATTCACTGAACGACATGATCGCCGCAAACAACCAGCCGCCAAACAGCCCCGGCGCGAGCAGCGGAATCGTAATCGTGAAAAGYACCTTCAGCGGCGACCCACCGAGGCTTGCTGCCGCCTGTTCAAGCCTTGCGTCCAGGTTCTCCATGGAAACATAGACGCTCTTCAGCACAAACGGCAGCACCAGCATCACGTGACACAGGATGACGACGCCATATGAGCGGTGTATGGAGGCTTGTGACACCAGGATGAGCAGGCCCAGCCCCAGCGTGAAGTGCGGCACCACGAGCGGAGAGTGCAGGATGGCCAGCAGCGTCTGCTTGCCGGGGAATTCCAGCCGTTTGACGACAATCGACAGGCAGGTCCCGATCACCAGCGCAATGAACGAGGACCATCCGGTGATGACGAGGCTGGCGCGGAATCCATCCCGAAAATCCGGATAACTGAAGACACGTGCAAACCATGTCAGCGAATAGGATTCAGGCGGGAAAGTGATGATCGCCTTTTCGTTGAAGGCGGCGATCGTCACCACCACGACCGGCAACAGCACGAATGCAAGCAGGATGGCGATGAGCAGCGGACCCGCGATACGCAGCGGCAAAGGCAAAGCGCTTTTGATTCTCATTTTTTAGTGTCCTCCAACGGCTTTCAGTCGCTTGGTGAACAGCCCCAGGGAAAAGAGCGCCGCGGCGGTCAGCAGCAAGCCCATGACACTCAGGCTKGCCGCAAGCGGGAAGTTCATGGAAGCGAAGCCAAGCTGGTACACCAGCGTMGAAACCGTCGGCACGCGGCCTCCGCCAATCATCTGAGGCGTCGCAAAGGCGCTGAAGGTCCAGGCGAACGCAGTTGTGATGCMAGCCAGAATGCCCGGCATTGAAAGCGGAAGCGTGACCGTGAGGAAGGTCCTGACCGGGCCGGCACCTAGGCTCTGGGCGGCTTTCTCGTAGTCCCGGTCGATATGCGAAATCGCCGTGGCAAGCATCAGGACCACGACGGGAATCGTCACGTGCACCAGCGCGACCAGCACGCCCAGGTGTGTGAACATCAGTTCCAGTGGCCAGTCGATCAAGCCGAGCTTTCGCAGCGTGCCATTGATGAAGCCATTGCTGCCCAGGACGGCGATCCAGGAGTAGGTCCGGACGATTTCCCCCAGAAACAGGGGCGTGATGGACACCACGAGGATGAAGGACTTGAGCGCTCGGCTCCTGACGCGCACCAGTGCATAGGCCAGCGGGTACGCAACTAGCAGCGAAAAGACGGTCGTCTCCACGCTCAGCCGCAAGGTGTTGGAGAACGCGTCGAGATAAATCGACTTGGTCAAGCCGCTGAAGTTGGCGAACGTGAATCCGCCGACATCCAGGGAGCCGGGCACATACGCCCGGAAGCTGAACTGCAGGACCGCAATCAACGAAATTGCGATGCACAGCGCGACAAGTACGGCTGGGGAGACCAGCCAGGCTCGAGGATCGGAGCGCATTCTTAAGCCTTATTCCAGATGCTCAATCGGCGAGGGAGGCTCGGTGCGGTGCATGGCCGCGGCGCCCCTCCCTCCATACCCTTAATATCGGGTTCAGTTCATGACGTTCTCAGTGAACCACTTCCGCCATTCCGCAGTCTTCTCGGCGCGAAGTTTGTGGTCTACGACGATGGCCGTTTCCCACTGTTCCTTCGTCGTGAACACGCCGGGCAGCTTGGCGTCTTCAGGCGAAACCTTGGCGTCGTCGATGACGGGGCTCGCCTTCTTCAAGGCCACGATCTTCGACTGGACGTCCGGGGACAAGGCGATGTTCATGAACTTGTAAGCMAGATCGGCCTTGGTCGAGCCCTTGGTGATGGCCATGGTATCGATGCCGAGCACAGCGCCTTCCTTCGGCGTGACCAACTTGATGGGCACACCCTGACTGATCATGTGATAGGCGTTGATCGACAGGATGACCTGCACGGGCGTTTCGCCGGAGGCGATCAACTGCTGCGCATTGGCGTCATTGGTATAGAACGCCTTGAAGTTGGGCTTGAGCGCCTTGAGCTTGTCCTGGCCCTTTTCCCAGCTTTTCGCATCGCCTCCCGACAGCATGGCCGAAACCGCGACCACATGGCTCGGATCGAAGTCAGGCACGCCAATCTTGCCTTTCAGGGCCGGATTCCACAGGTCGTTCCAGCTCTCGAACTTGATGCTGGGCGGCACCAGGTCAGCGCGATAGCCGATGGTATAGACA
The DNA here is from genome assembly GCF_056396525.1 of Cupriavidus sp. 05T41. Taxonomy (NCBI): domain Bacteria; kingdom Pseudomonadati; phylum Pseudomonadota; class Betaproteobacteria; order Burkholderiales; family Burkholderiaceae; genus Cupriavidus; species Cupriavidus sp. 05T41. The sequence goes on along the minus strand of NZ_JBFTLQ010000028.1, from coordinate 68,422 downwards.
TAGGCCCAGCTGCCGATGTGATACGGGCTGATCTTGGCGCGATCKACCATATGCGTGTAATTCGGAATCTTGCTCGTATCCAGCTTTTCAAAGAGATTGCCGTTGGCGTAGAGCCAGCCGACGTGGGAAGTCGTGAAGGTAACGTCGCTCTCKGGCTTGGAGGCAAGCTTTGCCTTGTTCAGGCGGTCGATGGTGCCGCCTGTGATGTACTTGACCGGCACCCCGGTTTGCCGCGTGAATTCCTTGCCGATGCTTTCATCGATGAGGTCGCGGAAACTGCCGCCCCATGTGCTCACCACCAAGGCTTCCTGCGCCCATGCCGCCGTACTGCCAAGCGTGGCGGCGAGTGCGCAAAGGGTCAAAATCTTGCGAATCGTCATTTACTTCCCCCAATCGAAAAGATAAACATCTGATAGAACTGGAAATACGCTGAAACGTGCTACCGAGAAACGCAATCACAATGCAGCGAAACGTTGCTGGCCAGGGAGGCGTAAGGCATGCGTGATCAGCGCAGGCGCACCCTGCAAGCACGTGGCCGCGGACAGTAAACGTAGTACAGCAAGGCCATGCAACGACGCCGGCGCAATTGCGCTGAGGCAACGACCTTGACGCAATGACTTCGACGCAATGACTTCGAATTACCGAGCCTATGATGTGAAAGTCGTACCATGCGGCCAAGTCGGCTTTTTCGTAGGGGTGCCTCACATTTCCCGATGGGGTTGTGGATTGTTCCGCCGTCTGGAACAGGTTAGCGGCCGTCTGAGGTTCGGTGGTATTCGGAAATTCCTAAACGGCCAGCCGGAAAATACAAATGGCGCCGCCAGCGGCTGCGCATGACCATGCACTCGGGTGCATCGCCCCCAACCTCCCGCCACCTGCTGAATGGACCTGAATCGACTATGAAGCATACCCGCATCCGCACCTTCAACACGAAGGTCACCTACCCTGAACAGAATCTGGACAACGACCTTTGCCAAGCCGTGGTCGCGCGAGGCAGTACCGTTTTTCTGCGAGGGCAGATCGGCCAGAACCTCGACACCTCGGAGAGCGTGTGCATCGGGGACGTCGCAKGACAGGCGGAGCAGGCCATGGCCAACATCGCGATGCTGCTCAAGGAAGCCGGCGGCGAGCTCGAGGACATCTGCAAGATCACGATCTACATTATCGACCCGCGCTACCGCGAAGCGGTCTATCGTGTCGTGGGCCGCTGGCTGAAGGGTGTCTTTCCGGTCTCGACCGGCATCGTCGTATCGGCTCTGGCCCGCCCCGAGTGGCTGGTCGAGATCGACGCCACCGCTGTCATCCCTGGCTGAGCTGCCATGACCTTTTCCATCATCGCGCGGTGCCCCGCCACCGGCCAGTTCGGCGCCGCCGTGGCGTCCTCGTCACCGGCAGTTGCCTCGCGCTGCATCCGCGGCCGCAAAGGGGTGGGCGCAGCCGCGAGCCAGAACATTACCGACCCGGATCTGGGCCCCCTAGCCCTGGACCTGATGGCCAGCGGCCTTACGCCGGAAGGCGCTCTCGCCGAGTTGCAGAAGCGCCCGCATATCGAGTACCGCCAGCTCATGGCCATCGACGCGCACAACCCGCCGAGGGTTTTCACGGGTGCCAAGGCGCTTGGCACCCTGGCAAGCGTGGTCGGCACCCATGCCGCATGCGCAGGCAACATGCTGGCGACGCGTGACGTGCCCCAGGCCATGCTGTCGGCCTTCGAGCAGACCGAAGGCGCGCTGGCGGAACGGCTGATGCAGGCCATGCTCGCCGGCCAGGCCGCCGGCGGCGAGGAAGGCCCGGTGCACTCGGCAGGCCTGCTGGTGTACGATGCGCAAAACTGGCCTGTCGTGGATCTGCGCCTGGACTGGGTGGACAACAATCCGGTCGAGGCCCTCTATGCCGTCTGGCAGGTTTACGCGCCGCAGCTGAAGGACTATGTCAAGCGGGCGCTCGATCCCCGTGCGGCGCCCAGCTTCGGCGTTCCTGGAAACCTCTGACCTGACCGATGCATCGAATGACAGCGTGACAGCGCCGGCCAGGCGGCCGGCGCTCGAAAGGGCAAACTTTCTCCAGTACACTGGACCGTTCACCTTTTCTTGATCCCGACATGCTCAATCGCATTTCCCTGCGCCAGATGGAGTATTTCGTCGCAACGGCGAAGCATGGCAGCATTTCMGCTGCGTCGACGCAAATCCATATCTCTTCTCCCTCGATCTCCGCAGCCATCGCCCATATCGAGGCCGAACTGGGCGCGCAGCTGTTCGTGCGCCATCCTTCCAAGGGCATTGGACTGACCCCCGTCGGCACGCTGGTCCTGCAACACTGCGAAGATATGCTCGGACGGTCGTCCCGACTCTATGAAATCGCCTCCGACTMGAGCGACGTCATCCAGGGCACCTTGCGGGTGGGAAGCTTTCAGTCGCTCACGCCCATGATTGCGCCCGAGGTCATCTTCGGTTTTTCGCGCGCCTTCAAGAAAATCGAGCTGCAGATGGTCGAAGGCGACCAGGAGGTCTTGATGAACAAGCTCCATGCGCTCGAGATCGACCTGGCAATCACTTACGACCTGCACCTTGGCGATGACATCCAGTTCGAGAGCCTGGCGACCATGCCGCCCTATGTCCTGGTGAGTGAGGTCCATCCGCTGGCGCAGCAGAAAGTCGTCTCCTTCGAAGAGCTGGCGCCCGAACCCTACGTCCTGCTCGATATACCGATGAGCCGGGACTATTTCGCCTCCCTGTTTGAAGAGGCCGGCGTGACGCCGAACATCGCTGCGCGTTCGCAGTCTACGGAAGCAGTCCGGGCCTTGGTCGCCAACGGAATTGGCTATGCGCTCTTCAATGTGCGCCCCAAATCCAATCAGTCGCTCGATGGAAAACGCATGGTGCGGGTTCGCCTTGCCGGTACCCATCGGMCCATGCTGCTCGGCCTGGCGACCTACAAGCCGATGAAACAGTCAAGGTTGACGAGAGTCTTCATGGAACGCTGCCGCGCTTATATCTCCGACCAATACATTCMCGGAATGAGCGCTCCAAGTTTCTTCGATCCCCATATAGCAGCGCCCTGAATCGGCGTCCTGAGTCGGCGTCCAKAAGCGCCATCTTCATCGGTCATGCCGCATTCGGCAATACCCCATCAAAAACGCCAGAGATGGAAAATCACACCTCTTCCGCAAGCGTCTCGCTCCTGGAGACGCTCATTTCTTTCGCATCGGTTTCCCTGACGCCAAACATCGCGCTCATCCACAAGGTCCAGGACATCCTGGCGGAAGCCGGCATCGAATCGATGCTCGCGCCCKACCCGCAAGACCCCAGCCGATCCAATCTGTTTGCGACGGTCGGTCCGGTGGGCATTCCGGGCGTCCTGCTCTCCGGCCATACCGATGTKGTGCCGGTGGACGGCCAGCCCTGGACTTCGCCCCCTTTTGAGGCAACGCACCGKGATGGCCGCATCTACGGACGCGGCACAGCCGACATGAAAGGCTTCGTGGCCTGCGCCGTCACCGCCATGGTGGCAGCCGCTCGGCAGCCGCTCCGGCGCCCCTTGCAGCTAGCGCTGTCCTTCGATGAGGAAATCGGCTGCGTTGGCGTGCGCCACCTGCTGCGCCGCCTGGAGAACAGCCTCCCCGCACCCTACCTGTGCATTGTCGGCGAGCCGACCCTGATGCGGATCGGCACCGGTCACAAGGGCAAGGCTGCCTACCGGGCAGTCTGCTGCGGCCAGGCCGGCCACTCAGGCCTGGCGCCCAGGTTCTTCAACGCCATCCACATGGCCAGCGACCTCGTCGCATCCCTGCGGGACGTGCAGCGTGAGCTGGCGGAAAGCGGCCCGCGCGACGAGGGCTACGGCGTGCCCTACAGCACGGTCCACGCCGGCGTCATCCACGGCGGCCGCGCCCTGAACATCGTGCCCAGCGAATGCGAAGTCAGCTTCGAGATTCGCAACGTCTCGGAAGATAGACCCGATCTGATCCTGAAGCGCGTCCTGGAACGCCTGGCCGAGCGCGTCAAGAATGAGGCGCTGGATCCTGCGGCGCCCTTGCCAGACATCCAGATGACGAACAGCTATCCCAGCCTGAACACCCGCGAGGATTCGCCCGCTGTCGGCCTGCTCGCCTCGCTGCTCCCTCCGGGCACCCCATGCGCCAAGGTGGACTATGGCAGCGAGGGTGGATTGTTCCAGCGGAGCTGGAACGAAACGCCAGTGCTGATCTGCGGGCCCGGGAGCATTGAAGTCGCACACAAGGCCGACGAGTATGTGGAGCTGGCGCAGATCGAAGCCTGCGACCGCATGCTGGCCGGCCTCGTCGAGTTTCTCTGTCAATGAGTCCTGGCGTCCAGGCCAGCTTCGGCCCAGACGCCTCGGAGACGCTATCAAAATAAAGCGAAGCGGTTCTGGCTAGGCACGCGGCAGCAGACAGTACATGTAGTACCGCAAGGCCACCCCAATGACGCAAAGCCKAACGCCAGAGTCTTTTTGAAAGCGTCTCTTACTTCGTCAGCAGGATGCTGCGGTCGACCGACTGGATATCCGTCTTGCCGCAAAACGCCATGGAGAGATCGAGCTCGTTCTGAATGATGTTCAAGGCCGTGCTCACGCCTTGCTCGCCGAGGGCGCCCAGGCCATACATCATGGCGCGACCGATATACGTGCCACGCGCCCCGAGCGCGACGGCCTTGAGCACATCCTGGCCCGAGCGGATGCCGCCATCCATATGGACTTCCACCCGATCCCCGACGGCTTCCACGATGCGCGGTAATGTGGAGATCGATGACGCGGCGCCGTCCAGCTGGCGCCCGCCATGGTTCGACACGATGATGGCATCGGCGCCGCTTTCCACCGCCAGTCGCGCATCCTCGGGGTCCTGGATGCCCTTGACGATCAGCTTCCCATCCCACCGCTTCTTGATCCATTCGACATCCTGCCAGGACAGACGCGGATCGAACTGCGCCTGAGTCCACTCCACCAGCGACCCGATATTGTCGACGCCCTTGGCATGCCCGACGATATTGCCGAACTGACGGTGTTCGGTACCCAGCATGCCCATGCACCAGCGCGGCTTGCTCGCCATGTTCACAAGGTTGCGCAGGGTCGGCCTGGGCGGCGTGGACAGACCGTTTTTCTTGTCCTTGTGGCGCTGGCCGAAGACCTGCAGGTCCATCGTGACCACGAGCGCCGAACAATTGGCATTCTTGGCACGGTCGATCAGGCTTTCGACAAATGTCCGGTCGCGCAGCACATACAGCTGGAACCAGAACGGATGGCGCCCGGTGGCTTCCGCCACCGCCTCAATCGAGCAGATGCTCATGGTGGACAAGGTGAATGGGATGCCGTGCTGCTTCGCMGCGCGCGCGGCCAGGATTTCTCCATTGGCGTGCTGCATGCCGGTCAATCCGGTGGGCGCGATCGCCACCGGCATGCTGACCGGCTGACCCACCATGGTGCTGGCGGTGCTGCGCTCGGTAATGTCGATCGCCACGCGCTGGCGGAATTCGATACGCTGAAAATCCGCCTCGTTGGCACGGTAGGTATATTCGGTCCATGAGCCGCCGTCGACATAGTCATAGAACATGCGCGGCACGCGCTTTCTCGCCAGGTTGCGCAGATCTTCAATGCACGTCATCTCGGCCATGGGAACTCCCTTGAAAAAAACAAAAAGCCGCCGGATCACCCGATCCGGCAGCTCGTCTGTGCAACCTCGTTACAAATGACGGGTCACCGTGCAGCCTCAAGAACAGGCTCAAGACCGCCCATACGTCATATAGCCGTTCTGGAGCACGATATGGTCAGCGATGTATTTCGCATCGTGCCAGACGCCATAGATGAAGGACGAGGCCCGGTTGACCAGATTCGGCAGGCCCAGGAAATAGATGCCGCCTTCTGCGGAGATACCGCGCTTGTGGAACGGATCGCCCTTGTCGTCGAAGGCATTCTTCACGTTCAGCCAGTTGAAATCAAACTTGAAACCGGTCGCCCAGAGAATCGTGGTGATGCCGGCTTCAGCCAGGTCGAGGCCGAGGATCGGGTTCTTGAGGCAATCCGGGTCCGGCAGCAGCTCCCAGGCGTCAGGTTCCGGCGGAAACGGCAGGCCATTCTCTTCGATATAGGCATCCGCTTCGCGCAGCACGTCGAAGTAGGCGCGGTCGCCTTCGGCGACGTTTTCGGGCAGTCCTGGCTCGAACGTCATGACGCCATCCTTGTAGGATTGGGTCAGACCGACCAGGTTGATGCCTGCGTGCGCGAGGCGGCGGAAATCGACGGTCTTGCCACCTTCATAGCCGCTCACGGCGAAAGCGACGTGCGCCTTCTTGGGCCGGATCCTCACTTCATCCCACAGCCCGAGGGCGCCCAGCCACCAGCAGTAGTCACGTCMCCGGTACGCGCGCGGCGGGCGGTAATGCTCGCCGACCGAGAGATAAACCGTCCTGCCGGCCTGGCGCAGCTCTTCGGCGATCTGCGAGCCAGAAGCGCCCGCGCCCACAACGAGCACCGCGCCTTTCGCCAATTGACCCGGATTCTTGTAGGTCGAGGAATGCAGTTGCTGGATTTTTTCGCTCTCAGGCACGATCTTCGGATAGGCCGGCGTCTGGAACGGGCCGGTTGCGGCAACGACGTTTTCTGCCTCGATGGTGCCATCGGAAGTCGTCACCCTGAAGCCGGGACGCCCTTGATGCCGTTCTACCCGCATGACTTCCACGCCGGTACGGACCGGCGCCTTCAGCATGGCGGCGTAGCTCTCGAAATACTGGGCCATGCGCTCTTTCGGCGGAAAGGTCTCCGGCGAAATGCCATCGAATTTCATCCCGGGAAAACGGTCATGCCAGGCTGGTCCATTCGCGACCAGAGAATCCCAACGCTCCGAGCGCCAGCGCTCTGCGATTCGGCTGCGTTCCAGCACGACATGCTGCACACCCATGTGCGCGAGATGCTCACTCATCGCGATGCCCGCCTGGCCAGCACCGACCACCACGGTGTTGATTTTTTCCACTGACATTTGAATTTCCTAAAAATAATCGCTCCGGTCAGTCGCCCCGGCACGGAAGCATCGACAGAAAGGCGTACTGGCGCCCTGGAGACATCGCTCATCGACAGTGGCCAGTTTGATGAAGCCCGCATCGTTTGAAAATCACGTTTTTCAAACTCATGACTTAGGAAAAAGTAAAGCGCCGGCCGAAGGGTTCCGCACCGCCGCACCACACCCGCGCACCACAAGGCGYTCCGGGCCATCGCATCCGCGCCGCCTGCGCCTGAAAACGGGCATTTCGTTTTTTCCGAGGCGCCGCATCAGTTTCGGCAAAGTCCCGATTCTTACTGTTTGCCTTATTCTGCTTAACAGTCCCAGCTCGGCCTCGATGTCTGTCGTCGGACCCAAGCCTGGAGCACGGCATACTCCTCAATCTCCGGACAACCATGAACGTAGCCAACTCCGAGCCTGCCGCACAGCAACACCACGCTCAGCCCGATACCGCCGTCGGGCTGGAACGGGTGGTCAAGAAGTATCACGACCACACCGTGCTGCATGAGCTCTCGCTGAAGATACGACGCGGGGAATTCCTCACCCTGCTGGGCCCGTCCGGCTGCGGCAAGACGACGCTCCTCAACCTCATCGCCGGCTTTGCGGAAGCCGACACCGGCGAGATCTTCATCGATGGTCAGCCGGTGACCTGCGAGCCGCCGCACATGCGGCAGATCGGCATCGTCTTCCAGAACTACGCGCTCTTTCCCCACATGACCGTGGAGCGCAATATCGGCTATGGCCTGCGCATGCGGGGCGTAGGCAAGGACGAAATCGCACAGCGTGTGAAGCAGGTGATGGACCTGGTGAAGCTCGACGGCCTCKGGCACCGCAAGCCCCGTGAACTCTCGGGCGGCCAGCAGCAGCGCGTGGCGCTGGCGCGGGCGCTGGTGATCCAGCCCAAGGTACTGCTGCTGGACGAGCCCTTCTCGGCCCTGGACAAGAACCTGCGCGGCTCCATGCAGGTCGAGATCCGGGAAATCCAGCGTCGCTTGGGCCTGACCACGGTATTCGTCACCCACGACCAGGGCGAGGCGCTGGCCATGTCCGACCGGATCGCGGTGATGTCGAACGGCATCATTCGGCAGATCGCGTCGCCGGCCGATCTATATCAGAACCMGAAAGACCCGTTCGTGGCGTCCTTCCTGGGCGACGTGAACATCCTGCCGGGGCATTATCACGGCCAGACGGCAACGGATGTGCAACTGCGCCTGGGCTCGGGGCTCATCAGCATCCCGCATGCCCGCCTGGCCGACGCATCGCACGACGGGGAAAGGCTGGACGTGTACGTGCGCCCGGAGCACATCAAGCTTGAGAATCTGCATTCCGAATYGGTGTTGAGCGGCACGGTGATCAATCACGTCTACCAGGGCGATCACATCAATACGTTCATCGACGTGGACATTCCGATGACGGCGCGTCAGGTCGTCACGGTGCGCAGTGCGGGCCTGAGCGCCATGCAGCAATGGCCCATCGGCTCGGTCGCGGGACTTGCGCTGCCTGACGAGGGCGTCAGCATTTTCAGTCCRCAGAAGCGGACGTAAGCATAGATGCAAGATCGCACCGCGAAGGCATGACACAACGCGTCAGACAACGCAGCCTGAGAAAACACACCCATGACCAGTCTCCCCCGCTCGATGCAAGCCATCATCGCCCGTGAACCCGGCGACGCCAGTGTGTTGACGCTGGCCGAGCGCCCCATGCCCGAGCCCGGTGCTGGCGAAGTCCTGCTGCGCGTGCTCGCCGCCGGCGTCAACCGGCCCGACATCATGCAGCGTCAAGGTATCGCGAAGCCGGCGCCCGGCATCACCGACGTGCTCGGCCTGGAAGTCTGCGGCGAAGTGGTGGCCTGCGGTCCCGGTGTGGACAGTCAGCTGATGGGTCGGCGGCTGATGAGCCTGGTGCCCGGCGGCGGCTATGCGCCGTGGTGTACGGCGCCGGTCGATCAGTCCTTCATCGTGCCCGGCACGCTTTCCGATGCCGAGGCAGCCGCCTTGCCCGAGGGGCTGTTCACCGTGTGGCACAACCTGTTCGAGTTGGGCCGCCTGGCCATGGGCGAAACCGTCCTGGTCCACGGTGCAGCCKGCGGTATCGGCACGCTCGCAATCCGCATGGCGCACGCCGCCGGCGCAACCGTCATCGTCACGGACAACGACGAAAGCCGCTTTCCAGAATTGCGCGCCATGGGCGCCGATGCGACGGTCTGCTGGCCCACTACCGATTTCACCGAGGCCTGCCTGAAGTACACCGAGGGGCGCGGGGTCGACGTGGTAATCGATATCGTAGGCGGCGACTATGTCCGCCGCAATCTTGCCGCCATGGCCTTCGGCGGCCGCCATGTCAGCCTGTCCTTCATGCAGGGTTCGGCGGTCAATGTCGAACTGCTGACGCTGATGCAGCGCCAGGTGAGCCTGCACTCGTCCACCATGCGCCCCCAGAGCCATTACGAGAAAACCCGGATGGCTCAGAGCATTGCCCGCCATGTCATCCCGCTGCTGAAGAGCGGACGGGTCAAGCCGCGCATCCACGCCACCTTTCCGCTCGCGGAGGCGGTCGCGTCCCACCAGATGCTGGAGAGCGGCAAGGTCTTCGGCAAGCTGGTCCTGATCCCCTAGAGCCTGTCAATAAAGCATGCTGAAACTTCTTTTCGCTCCGACCTCGCCATTCGTGCGCAAGGTCATGGTCTGCGCACACCTGACGGGGCAGGCCGAATACATCGAGCTGCTGGACAGCGCCGCCCATCCGGTGCGGCGCGACCCGCGCATCGCGGCCCACAACCCGCTCGCAAAGGTCCCGACGCTGATCCTGGAAAATGGCCGGTCCATCTATGACAGTCGGGTGATTTGCGAGTACCTGGCCAGCCGGGCAGGCGCCGCGGACATCTTTCCCGCCTCCGGCCCCGCGCGGTGGACGGCCCTGACCCGCCAGGCGCTCGGCGATGGCCTGCTCGACGCCGCGCTGCTCGCACGCTACGAACGGACGGCGCGCCCCGAGGAAGTCCAGTGGCCCACGTGGCGCGAAGCGCTGCTGACGAAAGTCAGCGCCTGCCTCGAGTCAATCGACGCCATCGCAGCGGACCTGGTGGAAGAACAGCCCACTATCGGTGAAATCACCATCGGCTGCGCGCTGGGGTATCTGGACTTCCGGTTTCCCGAATTCGATTGGCGCGCCCAATACGGCAACGCGGCACGCTGGAATGAGACTTTCCAAAGCCTGCCCGCCATGCAGGCCACGCGCCCCCACGAAGGTTGAGATACAGAGGTCTTTGAACATGAGCAAAAAGGTCACCATCTGGTTCCTGAACGGCCCCAATGCCAATCTTTATGGCCTGGACGCCAACAAGACGTACGGCAGCGACAGCTTTCCGGTGCTGCAGTCACGATGCGAGCAAAAGGCCGAGTCCCTGAATGCCGACCTGCGCTTTTTGCAGTCGAACTACGAGGGACAACTGGTCGACTGGATCCAGGAAGCGCGCGGCGTGGCGGACGGCATCATCATCAATGCGGCCGGCCTGACCTACTCGTCGGTTCCGATCCTCGATGCCTTGCTGTCTTTCCCCGGTCCGATCATCGAAACCCATATGAGCAACATCTGGAAGCGCGAGCCGTTCCGCCACCATTCCTACATCTCCAAGGCTGCGGATGGCGTGATCGCCGGGCTGGGCGGCGACGGCTACGAATTTGCCATCGAGGCCGTCACGCGGCTGGTACAGAAGGGCAGAGCAGCGGTCTGATTTCCCACGCGCACGCGGAGCGGCAGCAAGGTGTACTCTCGCTGCCGTCCTTGCCATTTTCCTCAATGCAGTTGCCAAGATGCCAATTTCTGAAGACACCCCCTCGGGCGCGCTGGCCTTCTACAGCGCATTCGACGATTTCGACACGTGGAAGCGCGCGCTCCAGGCCCAGCTGCCGAATCTGAAAGTCATTCACTCCAGCGACATCACGCGGCCGGCCGACATTCACTACGCGCTCGCCTGGAAGCCGCCGGAGAATTTTTTTGCCGGGATGACGAACCTGCGCCTGATCGTCAATCTGGGGGCGGGGGTGGATTCACTGGTCCAGCGGCAGGATCTTCCCCCAGGCATTCCGATCACACGGCTCACGGACCCGCAGATGGCTCGCATGATGGCGGGGTACGTGCTGTTCTCTGTGCTGCGGCACGCCCGGGACATCCCGTACTTCGAGCAGGCGCAGCGGCGGGGTGAGTGGGCCTACCGTCATCCCCGTTCTCCGGAAGACATCCGCGTGGCGGTTCTGGGGCTCGGTCAGCTKGGCGCGAAAGCGGCCCACGAACTGCAGCGCCAGGGGTTCAAGGTGATCGGCTGGTCGCGCAGCCCGGCGCAGATCGAAGGCGTGGAGTGCTTTGCCGGACTGGAAAMGCTCGACACCGTGCTCGGACAGGCGGACATTGTCGTCGTGATGCTGCCGCTCACGCCGCAGACGGCTGGCATCCTGGATCGGGCGCGACTCGAGCGGCTGCCGCGAGGCGCGGCCTTCATCAACGTTGCGCGGGGCGCACTGGTCGATCAGGCGGCGCTCACGGACCTGCTCCAAAGCGGCCACATCGGCGGGGCAACCCTGGACGTTTTCGAGCGCGAACCTTTGCCTGCCGGGGATCCGCTGTGGAGCATGCCCAATGTACTGATCACCCCCCACCTGGCTTCGGTGGCGATTCCGTCATCCGCGGCAAGACAGATTGCGGAGAATATTATTCGCGTTTCCGCCGACGAATCGCCGGACAACATCATCGATCCAGCACGCGGATATTGAGGTATGGACTACGTCCGGCGCAATGCGCCGGACGCGTGGAACGGACGAGAGACGCGATCAAAATAAAGCGAATCGGTTCTGGCTAGACGGCGAAGCAGGGAACTCGGATCGCGAGCCGAATTGAGGGATGGCCGGGATTCGTAAATATCTTAGGCTTCAGATATTTGCTTTGTACTAAACCGCTGACGCGGTAGTGGGAGGGAAGCGGAGGGCCGCGCCAAGAACGGGACGACGAGCAGGGGGGGGCGCCAGCGCGGCCCGGCCACCCGCGAGTCGAGCGGGGCATGACCACGACGTGACGTTTTAGGCACGTGCCGGCTCGTCTCCACGCAGTGAGCACGGGACTAGAGTGCTTGCTACTTGTCGGGTTCGCTGACCTCGATTAGCCTGCTATCGATGTCGACTCTTCGCTGCGCTGCGATACCCATTTGATGCCAGAACGCTCGACCACCCGATATGGCAAGGCGCTGCAGCGCCTGCGCCAGGTCTTTTCCCCGTTGAACCTGGGGGCRGMGGCRTKGYTGATTGCAACATGGGCGTTCGCGGCGTTTCAGCTCGTGAGCGAGMGGGACCGCTTGCTGCACGACGCMGCGGAGCGTACCCAGGCGCAGGCCCAGGCGTTCGGCGCGTACTCGAAATCCAGCATCCTGCGGCTGTCCGAGTTCCTCCTCGACCTGCGCGCCAGTTGGCTGGTCGGCCAGCCGGGCTTCATCGACATGGTGCGTGAGCGGGAGAACCTGGTGGTAGACCTGTCGTTCCAGGTGGCAGTGATCGACAAGCATGGCCGGCTCATCTACTCGTCCATCGCCCCGCCCGCGCCCGGCKAGAAGGTCGACCTGAGCGGGCGCGAGCATTTCCAGGTCCATCACAACGCGGGCGGGCGCGACATGCTGTTCATCAGCGACCCGGTGAAGGGCAAGGTCTCGCGCAAATGGTCGATCCAGTTCACGCGCCCCATCCTGCGCGCGGGCAACTTCGACGGGGTCATCGTGGTMTCGGTCAGTCCGGAACAGTTCGCCAGCTTTGCGCAGACGTTCACTAACCGCGATGGAGAGGTGGCGTCGGTCATCAAGACTTCCGGCCAGGTCATTGCGCGCGTGCCGGCCCTGGAGGGCACGCTGGCACGGGCGGTCAGCAACAGGCCGTACCTCGCCAGCGAGTCGCCCCAGTCTGGTAGTTATMGGGCGGTGTCGGGCTCCGAAGGCGTGGAGCGGGTCTTCGGCTATTACCGTGTGCCGGAGTTCGGGCTCAGTTTCGTGGTGGGCGAGTCGGTCGGCCTGGTGCTGGCGCCCTACGAGGTCTATCGCCGCGTTGCCTTGGCCGGTGCCATTGCTTCCACGCTGCTGCTTGGCCTGTTGTACTACAGCCTGCGCCGCTCCATGGCGGAGCGGCGGCGCCATATGGAGGAGATGCGGCTGGCTTCGCTGGTCTATTCGTCCAGCAGCGAGGCCATGGTGGTGACGTCGCTCGATGGCACCATCATCGACGTGAATCCGGCCTTTGCCGCCGCCACCGGCTTTACAGTCGAGGAGATCAAGGGCCGCTCGGGCCATAGCGTCGGCGGGGCAGGCAATGCGGCAGGGCTGGTCGAACGCCTGCGGGCCACCGTGGCAGCCAAGGGCAAATGGAGCGGCGAATTCTCGATCCGCCGCAAGGACGGCAGCGAGTTTCCCGCCTACCTGACCGTGGATACCTACCTGGCCCACGCGTACGGCGAGCGCCGCCGCGTTGCGCTGATCCATGACATGACCGAGAAGCGCCAGGCGGAGGAAGTCATCCGACACCAGGCGAATTTCGATGCGCTCACGGATCTGCCCAACCGCCGCCTGTTCTTCGACCGGCTGGAGCAGGAAATCGAGCGTTCGCGCGGCACGCAGGATGTGCTGGCGCTGCTGTTCATCGACCTGGATCGCTTCAAGGAGGTGAACKATACCCTCGGCCACGACCAGGGCGACCTGTTGCTGCTGGAGGCGGCGCGGCGCATTGCGGCATCGGTGCGCGCGTCGGATACCGTGGCGCGGCTGGCCGGCGACGAGTTCACCGTGATCCTGCCCGCGGTGGGCGATGCCGGCGTTGTCGGGGATATTGCCCAGGCGATCCTGGAGGGGATTGCCGCGCCTTACCGCCTGGCCGGCGAGCTGGTGGTGGTGTCTGCCAGCATCGGCGTGGCGACCTACCCCAAGGACGCCGATAACGCCGAGGCCATGCTGGTGTGCGCCGACCGGGCGATGTTTGCCGCCAAGCAGGAGGGCCGCAATCGCTGGAAGGTCTTCACCCAGGCGCTGCTGCAGGCGGAGAGGGAGCGCCTGCGCATCACGCAGGACCTGCGCACGGCCCTGGTGTCCGGGCAGTTCGCGCTGCACTAYCAGCCCATTGTCAATCTGCGCACGGGCAAGGTCTGCAAGGCCGAGGCCCTGATCCGCTGGGACCATCCGGTGCGCGGGCCGATCCGCCCGGCCGATTTCATTGCCGTTGCGGAGGAATCCGGCCTCATCATCGACATCGGCCGCTGGGTGCTGACGGAAGCGCTGGACCAGCTTGCGCGCTGGCAGGTGCTGCTGGGCAAGGGCTTCCAGATCTCGGTCAATAAATCACCAGTGGAGTTCTGCGCGCCCGCGAGCGGGCCCGAGTCCTGGTCCAGCATGATCGAGCGCAGGAACGTGCCGGTGGGCAGCCTCGTCATCGAGATCACCGAAGGCTCGCTGATGGAGCAGAACGCCGATGTCATGGACCAGCTCTCCCGCTTCCAGGCAGCCGGCATGGAGATCGCGCTCGACGACTTCGGCACCGGCTACTCGTCCTTGTCGTACMTTCGGCGCTTGGACATTGACTACATCAAGATCGACCAGTCCTTCATTCGCTCGCTGACGCGCGGCCCGGACGACGTGGCCTTGTGCCGCGCCATCATCAGCATGGCGCATGCTCTGCGCATCCGCGTGATTGCCGAGGGCGTCGAGACCGAGTCGCAGCGCGACATCCTGCTGGCTGCCGGCTGCGACTACGGGCAAGGCCACTTCTTCTGTCCGCCGGTGGAGGCCAGCGCGTTCGAGGCCTTCGTGAGCGCCGTGACCTGAGGCGAGCGGTGTCCTTCGGTGCCTTGGTCGGGGGCCTGCATCAGGCTGGAGGCGGCGGTGGTGGCCTGCCCTTGAGCGCACGGCGGAGCAGGGAGCGGCTGGCCGATCTCGAGCACGAGGTCAGGAGCAGCGTCGATGAGAAGTAGTTGATGATTCCCGCAAGCAAAAAGACCGCCGCTGCTTGGTGCAGGATGTGGGGGAACGGCAGCGGCGGGGCCGTCCATCAAAGTCATGCAGATGGGATGGTAATGGAGTGTACGAAGCGTCGCTATTGGCCGTTTGACTGAGCACCTTCGGTAGGTGTCGGCGCGCCTAAGGCCGGGGCGTCATGCCTTCGGCTGATCCCTGGAGCGCCGTCGTGCCGGTGGCGGCCAGCAGCCGGTAGCCGTCGTATTTTTATATGTACCTCGATCGTTGTTGCGATAGCCCTGAGTGCTGACTCGCCAGAGTCGAGGCCCATGGGGGCGCGCGACGCCGTTGTGATGAAAGGTGCACCGGGCCTCATGCCTAGCGCGCACGGAGATATCTGAAGAACTCTACGCCTTCCTGCAGGCGCCGTTTCATCATCTCCCAACTCACCAGCATTTCGCGGACGATTTCCCAGATCTTGGTTGGTCTG
Organism: Cupriavidus sp. 05T41; assembly: GCF_056396525.1. Lineage (NCBI taxonomy): Bacteria > Pseudomonadati > Pseudomonadota > Betaproteobacteria > Burkholderiales > Burkholderiaceae > Cupriavidus > Cupriavidus sp. 05T41. Next base: position 52,951 of record NZ_JBFTLQ010000028.1, on the reverse strand, counting down.
AAATAAAAGCGCTTGTAGAACTCCTCAACGCCAAGGTAGATCTCTTCGCGCGACAGGTGCGGATAGCCGATAGTGGAAGCCTGGGTGCCTGCCGAATTGATGAGGGCGATGACCTTGCCTTCATTMAACCATCMGTTTTCGACCGCTTGCTTATGAAGGACGGTACCCGGATAGGGCGCAGCGAGTGACACCTGGATCGTGTGGGGATTGATCTCTTTCGCGTATTTGATCGTCTTCTGGATTGTTTCGTGCGTCTCGCCGGGAAGCCCAAGAATGAACGTGCCGTGGATCTTGATGCCGAGCTTGCGGCAATCGTCACTGAATCGGCGGGCCATATCGGTCCGCAGGCCCTTCTTGACGTTCACGAGAATCTGGTCGTCGCCGGATTCGTACCCGACCAGCAAGAGCCGCAACCCATTTTCTTTCATCACCTTAAGTGTTGAATAGGGCACGTTCGCCTTTGCGTTGCACGACMACGTCACGCCTAACTTGCCAAGACCACGAGCGATCTCCTCGGCTCTCGGTCTGAGATCCGTAAAGGTATCGTCGTCGAACATGATCTCTTTGATTTCGGGCATGTTGTCCCTAATCCATTTCACTTCTTCGAGAACGTTCTCTACCGAACGCGTGCGGTAGCGATGACCCCCGACCGTATGCGGCCAGAGGCAAAAGGTGCACCTGGATTTGCAGCCTCGCCCCGTGTAGAGCGACAGATACGGATGTTTGAGGTAGCCGCTGAAGTAGTTCTCCGGTGTCAGGTCGCGCTTATAGATGGGCGAAACGAACGGTAACTGGTCCATGTCTTCGAGAATGGGTCKGGCGTCGTTGTGCATGATCCCGCCGTCGGGCAGACGATAGCTCAGACCTAGAATCGATTCGAACGGGAGGCCCTGCGCGATCTCGCGACAAGTGAAGTCGAATTCTTCACGGCACACGAAGTCGAGTGCGTCGCTCGCGGTCAGTGAGCCGTGAGGATCGACGGCGACTTTTGCCCCGATCATCCCAATGAGGATCGGGGGCTTGCGCCGTTTTAAGTGCTCTGCGAATTGAACGTCACTCTGGAACKATGGAGAGCTCGTGTGAATGATGATCAGTTCGTATTCCTGAGCAATGTCGAGTGTCGTGTCCAGCGACAGGCCATCTGCGGGAGCATCCACGACGCGGCTATCCTCGACCAGCGCAGCGGGCTGGACGAGCCACGTCGGATACCAGAATGATCGAATCTCGCGCTTCGTCTGGAAGCGTGAGCCCGCTCCGCCATCGAAGCCTTCAAATGAAGGTGCCTGGAGAAACAGCGTTTTCATTAATGCCCTCGAAGAGAATAGTCGGCGTGGCCGGGATCAGTCACCCGCACGGACTCGCCAGGCATCGGCGATGTTCGCGAAGTGTTTCGAAGCCTTCAAAAAGATGACAATTACTGGATAGTTGCTTTGGACGTCGTCCTCTCCTGTGGGCCTATGGGAACGGGAGCGCAGCGATTCGCCTCATCATCATCGTTTCAGAGCAGCACGACAGTTCACCCGGGTAGCGAGGCAGCGGCTATCGCTGKGGAGCAGGAGGCGGATCAAGAATACTACGACTTGGGGTCTCGGCATGGCGAAAAATTGGCCTTTTCACCGTCGGTCGTTAAAGCGCGATCACGTTGAAGGTGGAAGGTCGTATAAACCCGGTGTCGATGCCTGTCGATGCCCAGCTTACCGAAACACACACCTAAGAGGCAACACCCGCGGCGATCGGACGCCGCGTTTGCCGGCATTGGCGATTCATCCTGTACTAGACTAACTCTGCGCGGCCCGCGGCGTCACCTCAGGCATCAAGCGGCGTCCGGAGCCGCGTGCAGCACCGGGCACATCGTCGAATCCGCTACGGAATGCACGGATCCGCGCGATCACAGCGCTAAGTGCTCCAAAGAGGGAGGCGATGCATGACGCAAGATCGAGTCGATACGGACGGTGTTCCTGTTGGCAATGGCCAGCACATTAGCCCGGCCGAATTTTTGCTGATGGCAGGCTTTCTTGCGTATCGGGCTCCCATGGCGCCGATCGCTGCCCGAGTTGCGGCCCGACGCGTTCTCGATGCCGTACTCGGGGCAGCGGCAGCTCACGGGTTTGCAGATTCGGATGCTCTCGAGACGATGATGGCGTGCGCCGAAAAGTCTGCGCGCATATGGACGCTTGCGGAGCAGGCCACCGCCGCAGTCGGGGATACGGTCGCCTACCTGCGCGTGATTCGCTGCGCCGGCGTATCGCTGGAYGTGAACCCGTAAGCGCGCTCATCGCGTCATGGTATTCGTCTCCGAGGTTCAGGGAAACGGCTTCAAATCGCTTCAGGAGGTCCAGAAGGTCAGTTTTGAAGTCAAGCAAGGTCCCAAGGGGAAACAGGCAGCGAACATCAAACCGCCGTGAATTTTCCGCGCMGCAAACGCATCCTGTCAGGGCAGAGATCGGGCCCATGCGTGGTCCGCTGTGGGTCTGGAGTAGGGTAGCACGGCAACTCGCAGCGGAATCCCTCAGGGGTTTGCTGGCCCTGCTCACGATCGTCGCCTCGGCTCTAGCTGCCTAGCTATCTTCCTTCCACCGGACTTGCTTTGCGGGCGTAAAAGGCCGACACCTCTTCCATCTCCTGCGCGCTCATCCCCCGCACCATGTTACGCATCTGTGCTTCTGGATCGTTGTGGCGATTGCCTTGCGCGAAGGCCTTGAGTTGCCCTACCAGGTATTCCTTTGGCATGCCTTCCAGCCACGGGGCGCCCAGCTTCTGGTCGACGCCGCCGTGGCAGGAAATGCATGGCGCTATATTGCGCATCGGGTCCCCGACGCGGACCAGCGACGGGAGCGACTCGTCGTAGGTAGTCGGGGAGGTTCTTGCCTTGGGCAGGGAAGCAAAGTAAGCGGCCAGGTCTTCGATGTCCTTGTCGGGCAGACGCGTTGCCAGAGCCTCCATGATCGGACTTGCGCGCTTGCCGCTCTTGTAGTCATGCAATTGCTTGATGACCACCTCGGGATACTGCCCGGCAAGATTGGGCGCGTTCGAGATGCTCATGCCTTGCGCGCCATGGCACATGGTGCAGTTGAGTGCGAGCGTTGCGCCCCGGCCGATCGAATCGCTGGGGGCGGCCCGCGCCATGTCGCGCTCGAGCACGACATTGGACGAGCCGGGTCCGTCCTTCACGGCTGCTCCGCTGCTCCAGGCGGCKGGTACGCCGGCCGCGCGGCAAATGCTGGCCCAGATTCCCTGGGCGGTGAAGTCGCCATGGACGGACGGCAGCCACACGAAGCCTACGAGTATCGACAGGACGGTCAAGGCCGAAAGGAACACCACGCTCCAACGGAACCACGGGTTGCGCCATGCATACATGCCGCCTTCGTGCATCATCGGCTCCCGATTGGTACCACCGGCACGGATGCTTCCTTCAGGGACGCCAGTTGCACGATGGGGTATCCGTAGTTGACGACGGTGAGGCTGATCATCATCGCCACCCACAGGCCAAATCCGTTCAATGCCACCGGCGCCGGAGCGCCTGCGTGGACAGGCTCGCTGAAGCTATAGGGCGCGGGACCTGCCGTGCCTTTGCGCGCGCGCGCCAGGACGAAGATAAAGAGAAATGCGGAAATGACAAGCAACAAGCCACCCGCTGCCGATGCTGTCACTGTCCACGCTTGCGGGTGGATAGCCGGATGCGTGTAGTCGTAGTAAGCCATGCGTCGCGGCATGCCAAGCAGCCCCACCAGGTGCCATGGCAGCGACAACACTAGCATGCCAACGAACCATAGCCACAGTTGCAACTTCATGATTCCTGTTGACAGCGGTTCGCATTGCGTCAGTTGTGGCCATAGGTCATACGCGACCACCATGTACATGATGACGATTGCCCCGGCAAAGATGAGATGAAAGTGGCCGGTGACCCACTGCGTGTTGTGGATGGTCTCGTTGAGCTGGTAGCTCATGTTGATCAGGCCCCCCGCACCGCCGAAGCCAAGCATGATGAAGGAGAAGGTCACCGCCAACATCACGGGGTTGTCCCAAGGCAGCGCCTTGACCCAGCCGAACGGCCCTTTGCCGCCACGCAGCCTTCCGGCAATCTCGACCGACGCGACGATGGTGAACACGGTCAACAGCGTCGGCACGGACACCATGGCGGTCATCGCCGCGTGCACAAACTTGAACCCGGCACCCACTTGTGGGTCGGCGAACAGATGGTGGATACCGATGGGCATCGAGAACACCAGGAAGAGGACGAATGCGACGCGCGCCATCGTATCGCTATACAGCCTTCCTCCAATCGCACGTGGCACGATCGTATAGAACGCGATATACGCCGGCATCAGCCAGAAGTAGACGATGGCATGCAGGGTCCACGAGAAAAAGACCCGCGCCAGGCCCGCGTTGATGGTGTCGGTCAGGCCAAGCGATGCGGGAAGGATTAGCACGAGCACTTCGATGGCGGCGCCCAGCGACGTCCAGGCCCACAGGTAGGCACCCGCGACGTTACCAAACATCGCCAGCGGAACAGTTGCGCCGGGATTGTCTTTCTTCCACGCCCTCAGGTTGATGGCCATCAGCGCAACCCAGATCCAGGAGCCCACGACCACCAGCACGACGCCAAGATAGTAGAACGGGCTTCCAATCATGGGCGGGTAGAACGTGTACAGGATCGACGCCTTGCCAATCGCCATGGTGACGGCTGCCATCGCGGTGCCGCCCACCACCAGCCAAAAGCCGCCCCAGGCCCATCGCACGCCGATCAATGGCCTTTTCAGCGCAAGTTCCGTGATGGCATAGCCGAAGCCCATGGCTACCAGTGTGGGCAGCACGTAAGCCATCACGGTGCCGTGTGCCGTCACCGATCGATAGTAGTGCTCCGGGTTGTTGATCCACGCATGCAGCGGGCTGCGAATGTACATCTGCCATTCGCCAAGCAGGATCGCGCCGAGGAAGGCGACGAAGGCGACCCAGAAATGGGCCAGCACGAGTCTTCTAGCGAGGAACACAGGTCAGCCTTTCTTCTGTACGCGTCTTGGCGAGAAACTCGTCGCGCGCTAGCACTTGTACGCGACCCCACATGGCTTCATGTCCGGTGCCGCAGTATTCATGGCACGGCATCAATTGCTCGCCCGTAGTGCGAAACCTGGTGGTGAACGTCGACACGAAACCCGGGATCAGCATCGTGTTGGCATTGGTTGTTCCGACGATAAAGCCGTGTACGACGTCGGTGCTGGTGGCACGGAAGGTAATGGGCACGTCTGCGGGTACGACGATGCATTGCGGCACGAAAGAGTACTGCTGGGCTACGACGCGGACGATCACCTTGCCGTCATTGTCCATTGCGGTGCCCAAGTTGCTTTCAACGAATTCGCCCCGGATGTGCAAGGTCTTCACGTCGATGGTCTCTACCCTGGACGGCGGCATGGCCGCCCAGTGAAGGCTGGTGATGATCATCACTGCCACCAGGGAGGCGATGATGATCCCAACGACGATGGCCCAGCGGCGTTCTGCCGCGACGGCGACAAATTCCGCGTGGTGGCTGCCGTCGTTTGCCGGGGAGTTGGTATCGGCGCTCACTGAACCACGCCTCGCGGCAGATAGACAAACAGATAGAAGCCGAAATAGATGGCAATCACGATGGCGGTCGCGACGCCGGCTATCGCAAACGTCCCCGACGGGCCGCGGCTGACGATCCGAGCGACTTCCACGTCCAGTTGTCTCGCTTCCTCACTCTCAATGGGATCGGCCATCACTTTCCTCACTCAGGAAGCAGCGTACGAAGATCGTTGGCCTGGGCCGGTGTCACGGGCGTACCGCTATTGCCCCAAGCAACACGGATATACGTGACTACGGCAGACGCCTCTTGATCGTTCAGGATATGCGAGAAGGGGGGCATGCCATGAGGCCGCGGGTTCTTCGCGGTACCGGGCGCATAGCCGCCGTTGAGCACCATGCGAATGGAATTGACGGGCGACAACATGGTGAGGGACTGATTGCCCGCCAGTGGGGGAAATGCCGGCGGCTGCCCTTTGCCTTCCGCGCCGTGGCAGACAGCGCATTGCAGTGCGTACACCTTGCGGCCCAGTTCCATCACAGCCGGATCGACCAGGCGCGCCTGGCTGGTGGGAGGCGGTTCGGCATCCCGTTGCGGCAATGCCTTGAGATAGACCGCCATCGCCTCGACGTCGGCATCGCTAAGATACTGAAGGCTGTTGTAGACGACCTCGGCCATCGGGCCATACACCGTCGCCCGGTGCGAAACGCCAATTTGCAGGAGGTCCGTGATGTCCTTGATGGACCAGTTTCCTAGCCCGGCCTCCTGGTTGGAGGTGAGTGAAGGCGCATACCAGTTCTGGTTGGGGATCATGCCGCCTTCGAATGCTTTCGACTCGCTCGAACCGCCCAACATATTGATAGCCGTATGGCACATCGCGCAGTGCCCCAGGCCCTGTACGAGATATGCGCCGCGGTTCCATTGCGCGGATTGCTTGGAATCAGCGGTGTACTCGCCCTCCTTGAAGTACAGCGTTCTCCAGCCGATCAAAAGTTCGCGCTTGTTGAAGGGGAAGCGCAGCTCGTGCGCGCGATTGGCCTGCTTTACCGGTGCGACGGACATAAGATAGGCGAAGATCGCATCCGAGTCGGCCCGTGTCACTTTGGTATAGGAGGCGAACGGCATGGCCGGATACAACAGCGCCCCGTCACGCGAGACGCCGGTGTGCATCATCCGGTAGAAGTCGTCGGCGGTCCATTGGCCAATGCCGGTTTCGTCGTCTGGCGTAATGTTAGGAACATAGAGGCTGCCAAAAGGCGTAGCCATCGCGCGGCCTCCCGCGAACGGCTTGCCGTTTGGTGCCGTATGGCAGGCCACGCAGTCGCCGGCGCGGGCGAGATACTCTCCGCTGCCGATGATCTGAGTTGTCGCATTGATGGGCCGGGCGTCCGTTTTTTCAGGAAGCCTGCTGGGGCGGAACCAGTACATGGCGACCACGGCTACGGCCAGCAGGACTGCAACTCCGATCCCAATACGCGCGCTCGTTCGCATATGGCTTATCGCTGGCTGCCGCACGCCAGAGGCATGCGCACAAGGTTGGACGACTCGGGAGACAGATCCTTCGGCGCGGGCTGCTGCGACAACCACGCTGCTACCGCCGTTATATCGCTATCGGAAAGCCGCGTAGCAATGCGCTTCATGCAATCGGGCTCGGCGGCATGCCGGTCGCCGACGCGCCAGCGCGTTAGCTGCGCCACGATATAGGTAGGGCGTAGCCCGATCAAACCTGGAATGCCCGGCTCCATGCCAGTCAGCCCGGCCCCATGGCACGTCGCGCACGCGGGGACATTCTTGCTKGCATCGCCTGTGCGTACCAGGGCCTGGCCTCGTGCCACCGTGACGGGATCCGTGGTTCCGGCCTCCTGGGCCGCGAACGGTGGTCTTTGCTTGGCGAAGTGGTCGGCGATTTCCCGCAGGTAGGCATCGGGCAGGTATGCGACMAGGTAGTTCATGGGCGGGTACTTGCGGGTTCCGTCCCGGAAGGCCACCAGTTGATTGTAGAGATAGCCCGCGGGCTTTCCGGCGATACGTGGGTAGTAACCGTTGCTCGTGCCTTGTCCGCTCTGGCCATGACAGGTCACGCATCCCTGCACCCTGGCCTCCAGCGACTCAACCTGCTTGAACGCAGGGACAGCCTCGGCCGTAGCCTGTGCCAACGCCCATCCGGGGGCGCAAAGCAGGCATGCGAGGAAAACCGCCGGTCTTGGTCTTCGCATTGAATTGTGACGTCGTCACCCCTTTGGCGAAACACCTACCATTGGCAGAGGCGGGCGCCGGGCGCCGCCACGCCAGCTATTCCTGCCGCCTGAGAGTTGCGCTGCGTTGTGTTTGCTGCGCTAACAGCGTAGGCGGTCACAATGGCTAAAGTCAATGTACTCTTCGCGACCTATCGCGTGGAGCGCAGGCTCGCTGGCAAACTTGGTCTTGGGACCGAGAGGCTTTACAGCCCCCTTCCCGGGACGTCCTTCGTCAGGAACCTCACGTCGGTGGGAAATCCGCCTACCGGCGCCGCTAAGTATCTTCAGCCCACTCCCCCGGTAGATAGACTTGGTAGCCAAAGAAGCACTGACTGCGACTTGACAGTTGTCMTGCTTCCCAATTCGCTCAAAACCCATAACTAACCGAAGCCAAGACCCGATTCTCCTGATGCACCCCAAACCGGTTATACCCCCCAATAATCCACTGAAGCCCTGCGCTAAGCGGCGTCCCGGGAATCGGCGCGGCAAGCGCCAGTGTGAGATGCCGGAAGGCTCCGCTGTACGGCGTATTCCCCGCAAAGCATCCATTGACGACAAACGCGCCATGTGGCCCGCATGAAGTCCCGCTGAGCGTATCAGTGGTGCCAAGGTACTTTCCCTCCTTCTTGTACGTGTATGCCCCCACCGTGCCGGTGAAGGTAATGCCATAGGGCAAGGTCTTGGTATAGACCAGCGTCCAGTACGTATCCCCCTTGTTCCCCCACACCACATCGTTGAGCAGCGTCTGCGCATTCAGGCTGAACGGCCCATAGCTCAGGCCGAGCCTGGATTCCAGCGCATTGGCATGGGAGCCATTGATGTAGTAATAGGCCGTCATCMCGACCGTGTAGCCGAGGTCCCCGACGATCTTCCCGCTATAGGCCCCGTAGAAATCGTTCTCGATMGACTTCGCGGTCTGGAAGCTGGTGATCGAGCGGTCGCTGTAGGAGTTGCCCAGTTGCTGGTACGAGTAGTTGATCATCGACGCCCAGTAGCCGATGCTCCAGCCGCTTTCATGCGCCAGGTCCACGCCCCATTGCAGTGCTGGCCGCGAGKATTCCGGGGCGTCGCCGCCGGCGTTACCCAGTGGGGCGCCGTTGCCGTAGGTGGTGGTGGCGCCGCGCAGGACATAGCGGGAGACGGCGTCGAGATGGCCCGTGAACGTGTAAGGGCCGGCCGGCTMCGCAGGTGCGGCTTCCGGCGCATTCGCCTCGGCGGCTTGGGCGGCTTGGCCGCTATCCTGGGCCGTGACCGGCGCTGCGCAGGCTAGCAGCGCGCAAGCGGCCAGCCACGCGGGAACCACGCGCGGCGACGACGGACGATGGGAGGGCGTGCCTGTAGTAGGGGCGAACATGGTGGAACTCACGGTTGGGACCAGTGGGTGGATGGGAACAAAAAACGGCAAACAGGAGAGAACGGCGGGGGGCTCAGTGCGGCGGCGGCTCCGTGCCGATGGCTGCCTGGTGGGCGCGCCACGCCCGCCAGCCGCCAAATTCCGTGATGTCGGTCGCGCCGGCTATGCCGCACGGTTCGCAGATAAAGCCTGGAACGCTGCTGCCGTCGGCCAGTACGGTGCGGCCGATACCGAGGGGCGCGGGAATGCCGGCGGCGAAGCTGCCGAAGCGGGCCTCGGGCATCTCCCATACTTCGACCTCGATGGCGGCACCTTCGGCTTGCCCCACGCGTACAAGGCCGGGCCGCTGCACGCCGGCGCCGGCCAGCGCGTAGAGGCGGTAGCTCGGCGCCGTGCGGGTACGTGCCAGCAGGCGCGCGCCACGCTCGGCCAGCTGGTGGTGCAGGGGCTGGCCTTGCAGGTGGGCGCCGCAGACGGCGACTTGCAGCTGGCCGCTGCGCCCGGCGGGCGGCACACTGGCGGCGGCGGGCAACGTCCTGCCCGTTGCGCCCATCGTGGCCGCGCGTCCTTGCAGGGCATATTGCCAGCGCCGCGCCAGATGCAGCAGCGGCACGTCCTGGTGGGCCGGCGCGACCAGCGTGATGCCGAAGGGCAGACCGTCGGCGAGGAAGCCGGCGGGCACGGCAATGCCGGCGCAGTCCAGCAGGTTCATGAAGTTGGTGTACAGGCCCAGCTCGCTGTTGCGCGCGACCGGCTCCGCCAGCATGGCGGCGATGGTCGGATGCCCAGGTACGGTGGGCAGCAGCAGGGCGTCCGCCTGGGCCCAGGCGGCTTCGCTCTGGCGCTGCAGCGCGCGCAGCCGGTACATGGCGGCGAAGGCATCGGCGGCCAGCGGTGTGGCGCCGCCCAGCGTGATCTGCTGCGTGACCGGGTACAGCGAATGCGGATGCGCATCGACGAAGGCGCGGATGGCCTGGTAGCGCTCGGCCACCCAGGGGCCTTCGTACAGCAGCCGGGCGGCTTCGAGGAACGGGGCGAAATCAATCTCGACCAGCTCGGCGCCCAGCGCGCGGGCATGCGCGCACGCTTGGGCGAAGGCGTCGGCATAGCCTGGCTGGAAGAAGCGCAGCTGCCCCGGCGCCGGCACGCCGAGGCGGAATGCAGCAGCGACGCCGAAGTCGAAACCATGCGGCTGGACCGGGCGCGCATAGGGGTCGTCGGCATCGAAGCCCTGCGCCACCGCGAACACACGGTGCGCGTCGTCGGCGGTCAGCGCGAAGACCGAGGGCGTATCGAGCGAGCGGCAGGCCGGCACCACGCCGCTGGTCGACAGCAGACCGCAGCTCGGCTTGAGCCCCACCAGGTGATTGAACGCGGCGGGCACGCGGCCGGAGCCCGCCGTGTCGGTGCCCAGCGCGAAGCTCACCTGCCCCAGGGCCACCGCCACGGCGGAGCCGGAGCTGGAGCCGCCGGAGATGCGCTCGGGATCGAAGGCATTGTGGCAGGCGCCATAGGGCGAGCGGGTGCCGTTGAGCCCGGTGGCGAACTGGTCGAGGTTGGTCTTGCCCACGGCAATGGCGCCGGCATCCAGCAGCCGTTGCACCACGAAAGCACTGCGGGCCGGCATATAGGTGTAGTCCGGGCAGGCGGCCGTGGTCGGCACGCCGGCCAGGTCGATGTTGTCCTTGATCGCGAACGGAATGCCGTACAAGGGCAGGCCGGCCGGCCCGTTCTGTTCCAGCTCCCTTGCCCGGGCACGCAGGGCCGTGGCGTCGAGGCGATGGATCCACGCGTGATGCGGATCGTGCTCTGTCGCCGCAATCACCGCTTCGATGACCTCGGTGGGCGTGCGTTCGCCGCGTTGGTAAGCCGCTTGCAGCGAGGCGATATCGAGCGAGAAGGGGACCGTCATGCTGCCTCCTTCGCTGCCACGCTTTGCGGCACCACGATGACGACTTCCTGCCCGGCGCTCACGGGCGCGCCTTCGCGGCAGGCCACGCGCCAGGCGTAGCCGGCGCAAGGCGCCGTGATGGCAAACTCCATCTTCATCGATTCCACGATGGCCAGCGTGTCGCCCTCGGCCACCGCGTCGCCTTCCTTTACCAGCACGCGCCACACGCTGCCGGGTACCTGGCTGCACACCACATGGGCTTGCTCCGGGAGTTCGGTGGCGTGGGCCGCAGCGGCGGAGGGCGCCTGCGTTTCGTCCACGTACTCGGCCTGCCCGAGCGCGCGCCAGCGTTCCCGCTCCGCGCCGAACGCGGCTTGCTGGCATTGCCTGAACGCCGCGATATCCGTTGCATGCTTGTCCAGGAAGCGACGGTAGTCGCGCATGCCAAACGTGCCTTGCTCGATGCGCAGCGGATAGCGACCCGCGGGGAAGTCGCGCCGGATCTTGGTGAGATCGTCTTCGCTGACAGGATAGAAGCGGATCTGGTCGAAGAAGCGCAGCAGCCACGGCTTGCCCGCGTCGAAGTCGGCGGCGCCGCTTTGCGCGTCGCGCCAGCGGTTCCACATCTGCAGCGTGCGGCCAACGAACTGGTAGCCGCCGGGCCCTTCCATGCCATAGACGCACATATAGGCGCCGCCGATGCCCACCGCGTTCTCCGGCGTCCAGGTGCGGGCCGGGTTGTACTTGGTGGTGACCAGCCGGTGGCGCGGGTCCAGCGGCGTGGCCACGGGCGCGCCCAGGTACACGTCGCCCAGCCCCAGCACCAGGTAGCTGGCATCGAAGACGATGCGCTGCACCGCCTCGACCGAATCGAGCCCGTTGATGCGGCGGATGAACTCGATATTGCTAGGGCACCACGGCGCGTCCGGGCGCACCGATTGCATGTATTTGTCGATGGCCAGCCGCGTGGCGCTGTCGTCCCACGATAGCGGCAGATGCACGGTGCGCGATGGCACGACGAGGTCGTCGGTATCGCCCAGCGCATCGTCCGCGGCCAGGATGGTGTCGATCAGGGCGGCACGCGCGAGCCGGCGCKGGTCGAAATGCACCTGCAGCGAGCGGATGCCTGGTGTCAGGTCAACCACGCCGTCGAGCCGCAGGGCTTGCAGCGCGGCATGCAGCGCATGGATGCGCATGCGCAAGGCAATGTCGAGCTGCAGCTCGCCCAGCTCCACCAGCAGGTAGCGGTCACCCGCCTGGCGCACGACCAGGCCGGGGCGGCTGGCCGAGGCCGCGCGCTGGCGCAGGATCGGCGAGCCGTGTTCGCCGGCGCCGGCTCCTGTGTCGGGCAGGAAGGCCGGGTGCGCGCTCAGCTCGCGCACCCAGCGGTCCTGCGCCGCCTGCCGCTGCGCGGCCTGCTCCTGCGTCACGCCATGAAAGCGCACTGCGTCGCCCGGGCGCAACTGGCCGAGCTTCCAKCGCTCGGCGGCAATCACCACGGCCGGGCAGACAAAGCCGCCCAGGCTGGGACCATCCGGGCCGAGGATCACCGGCATGTCGCCGGTGAAGTCGATGGCGCCGATGGCGTAGGCGTTGTCGTGGATGTTGGAGGGATGCAGCCCCGCCTCGCCGCCGTCGCGGCGCGCCCACATTGGCTTGGGGCCGATCAGGCGCACGCCGGTGCGGCTGGAGTTGTAGTGCACCTGCCATTCGGTGCCGAAAAACGCGTCGATGTCGTCGCCGGTGAAGAAGTCCGGTGCGCCGTGCGGGCCGTACAGCACCGCGATATCCCAGGCGTGGTTGCCGCCGGCATAGGCCGGGATCTGATCGTGCGCCAGCGCTGCTACCGGCTCGCCGGCGGTTTCACTGCCGATGTGCAGCATGTCGGCGGTGCGCAGTGTACGGCCGGCATGGCCGCCGAACTGGCCCAGCGTAAAGGTGGAGCGGCTGCCGAGGTAGTGCGGCACATCCATGCCGCCGCGCACGGCCAGGTAGGCGCGGCTGCCGCCGGTGGCCACCGCGCCCAGGCGCAGCACGCTGCCCGCGGCCACGCGGTGCGATTGCCAGGGCGCCAGCGCCACGCCATCCAGCGTGGCTGGCATGGGCGCGCCGCACAGCGCGATKACCGCATCATGGTGAAAGCGCAGCGTCGGCCCGCTCAGCGTGCATTCCAGCCCGGCGGCGGTGCCTGGGTTGCCGACCAGGCGGTTGGCCAGGCGGAACGCCAGGTCGTCCATGGGGCCGGACGGCGGCACGCCCACGTCCCAGTAGCCGGCGCGGCCAGGCCAGTCCTGCACCGTGGTCTGCACGCCGCCGTCCAGCACTTCGACCGCGTTGGGCCGGTAGGTGAAATCCGCCAGCGAGCGCGTGATGATGCGCCCGTGGATGAACTCGTCGCTGGCTGCCACCGCGCGCAGGTAGCGCAGGTTGGTCTCGATGCCCGCCAGCCGCGTCGTGCCAAGCGCCGCCTGCAGCTTTGCCACAGCGTCTTCGCGGTCGGTGCCGGTGACGATCAGCTTGGCGAGCATGGGGTCGTAGTGCGGCGGCACCTCGCTGCCCGCRCCAATCCAGGTGTCGATCCGGGCGTCTTCAGGAAAGCGCACTTCAGTCAGCAAGCCCGCGCTAGGCTGGAAGTTGCGCGCGGGGTCTTCTGCATAGAGGCGCACCTGGATCGAGGCGCCGCGCGGTGCGGGGGCTGCCAGCGCGAAGTCCTCGCCACGCGCCAGCCGCACCATCCATGCGACCAGGTCGATGCCCGTGACCTGTTCGGTCACGCCGTGCTCCACCTGCAGGCGCGTGTTGACCTCCAGGAAGTAAAAGGCGCCGGTGTCCGCGTCGAGCACGAATTCCACCGTGCCGGCGGAGCGGTAGCCAACCGCCTGGCCAAGCCGCTCGGCGGCGCCCAGCAGCGCGCTGCGCGTGGCCGCATCCAGCCCTGGCGCGGGTGTTTCCTCGATGACTTTCTGGTTGCGGCGCTGCGCCGAGCAATMGCGCTCGCCGAGCGTGACCACCTTGCCTTGGCCATCGCCGAACAACTGCACCTCGATATGGCGGGCGCGCTCGACAAACTTCTCCAGGAACAGCCCGGCATCCTTGAAGTTGGCGCGCGCCAGGCGCTCCACCGCTTCAAAGGCGGGCGCCAGCTCGGCCTCGCTGCGGATCAGCCGCATGCCGATGCCGCCACCACCGGMAGTGCTCTTGAGCATGACGGGATAGCCGATGCGCAGCGCTTCGGCACGCGCGACGGCCAGGCCGGGCAGCAGCCCGCTGCCCGGCAGCAACGGTACGCGGTGCTGTTCGGCCAGCGCGCGGGCCGTGTGCTTGAGGCCAAATGCGCGCATCTGGGCGGGCGTCGGGCCGATGAAGGCAATGCCGGCGGCTTCGCAGGCTTCGGCAAAGCCGGCGTTCTCGGACAGGAAGCCGTAGCCGGGATGAATGGCGCCAGCGCCGGTCTCGCGGGCGGCGGCCAGGATGCGCCCGGCATCGAGGTAGCTCTGCGCCGCGGGCGCCGGGCCGATGCAGACCGCCACATCAGCTTGCGCAACGTGGGCCGAATCCACGTCGGCTTCGGAGTAGACGGCGACCGAGCGCAGGCCAAGCGCGCGCAGGGTACGGATGATGCGGCAGGCGATGGCGCCGCGATTGGCGATCAGGACGGTGTCGAAGCGTTGAGATGGCGAGGACATGCGGGTGGTTCCCTCGGGGCAGGTCGTCCTGCGGGAATCATCTCGGCTGCGGGTCGTCCCGCAGCGGCGCCCTTGGGGCGCGGAATGGGCAAGCTGGTACTACGTTCTGCGCGCTACGCGATCCGCGCGCGGGCAGTGATCGCGGCATCCCACACGATGAACTCCACCGGCGTGGGGTTGTACGCGTTGCACGGGTTGTTGAGCTGCGGGCAGTTGGACACCAGCATCCAGACGTCCATCTCGGCGCGCAGCTCCACATACTTGCCCGGGCCGGAGATGCCATCGGCAAAGCACAGGCCGCCTTCCGGCGTGACTGGCACGTTCATGAAGAAGTTGATGTTGGGCACCAGGTCGCGCTTGCTCAGGCCMACGTCGGCATGCGCCATCGCCAGCAGGTAGTTGTCGCGGCAGGAGTGCATGAACTTCTTMTGCAGCGCGTAGCGCACGGTGTTGCTTTCGGCCGCGCAGGCGCCGCCCAGGGTGTCGTGGCGCCCGCAGGTGTCGGCCACGATGGTMAGCATCGGCCGGCCAGCGCTTGACACCAGCACCGAGCCACTGCTGAGGTAGATGCCGCCCTGGCGCAGCAGCGTATCGGTGGCGCTGTAATGCTCGGCCACGTCATGCCGGTTGTAGAACAGCACGTCGGCGGCCTGGTTGCCTTCCAGGTCGACGATGCGCACGGTCTGCCCGGCGCGGATTTCGGTGAGCCAGGGCTCACCCGCCGGCTGGCGGTGGCGCAGCGTCGCGTGCGCGGGGTCCAGCGAACTCGTGCGCAGGGTAGCGGTGGCAGCGTTGGTCATATCGGTTCCTCGTGGTCTTCAGGACAGCGCGAACACATCGGCGTTGTGCAAGGCGCGCGCGCATTCGGGGCGGTAGCCGCGGCAGAAGTCGTCGGCCGGGGCCGGGCCGTTGCGCCAGGCCGCGACGCCCACCCTGCCGGGCGCGTAGCCGGGGCGCGGGTCCAGCGGATGCGGGGCGGTGGAGACGGCCACGATCAGGTCCATGTCGCAGCGCAGTTCCACCGAGCTGCCTTGCACCGCCAGGCTGGCATCGAAGGCGAAGTTGCCGTGCGCGTCCACGGCGATCTTGCTGAACAGGTTGACCGGCGCGATCAGGTCGCGCGCGCCGAGGCCGTACTTGCCGATTTCGATCAGCAGGCCATCGCGGCCCGCGCGGTACATGGCGTTGCGGTGTTGCCCGAAACGCTGCTCGCCGTACTTCTCATGCAGGCGCGCGGCGTCCAGCAAGCCGCCGAACGGGTCGTGCCAGCCCAGTGTGTCGTGCGTGATCGAGGCCATGGCGCGGCCCATATCGCTCATCAGCACATGGCCGCGCGTGAAATGCGCGGTGTGCAGCGCCTTGCAGGTGTCGGGCATGCTGTAGCGCTCCAGCCGGTCATGCGCGGCGTAGAGCACCACGGAGCAGTTGGCGCGCGCGTCCAGGGCGGCAAAGCGCAGGGCCATGCCGCGCGACAAGCGCCAGCTCCAGTGGCAGCCGCCGGGCAGGACTTCGCTCCAGGCCACCTGGCTGGCGGGCAGGTCGGGGGCAAAGCGGCGCCAGTGGTCGATGACATCCACCGCGGCATGCACGGACGGGTTCGCAAAGGCGTGTTCAGGGGTTTCCATTCTGTTGGTCTCCGGGTGGCAACTCAGGCCTGCGGCTCGGGTGCGAGGTCGGTGGATGCGGCATGCGAGAGCTGCTCGAGCAATTCGAAATCCGTCTGCATGCCGGAGGTGGCGCGGATGCGCGCGAGCACCTCGCGCTTGAGGTTCAGGAATTCGGAGGAGAGCTTCATCTCCTGCGTGCGCGCGGCCGGCAGCGGCACCTCGTAGACGGTGTCGATGCGTCCGGGGCGCGGCGCCATCAGGACCACGCGTTGCCCGAGGTAGATCGCCTCTTCCACATCGTGCGTGACGAACACGATGGTGCTTTGCTCCAGCCGGTGCACGTGCAGGATCAGGTCGTGCATGACCTCGCGGGTTTGCGCATCCAGTGCGCCGAAGGGCTCGTCCATCAGCAGCACCGGCGGGCGGCTCATCAGCGCACGCGCAATGGCCACGCGCTGCTGCATGCCGCCCGACAGCTGGCCGGGGTAGGCATCCTTGACGTGGCATAGCCCCATCAGGCGCAGCAAGGCATCGGCCCGCCCGGAGGCGGCTTCCACATCGGCGCTGGTCCGGCTGCTGGTGTTGACCTTCAGCTCGCGGCAGAAGCGGATGTTCTCGATCACCGTCAGCCACGGGTAGAGGCTGTAGTGCTGGAACACCATCGCGCGCTGCGGGCCCGGGCCTTCGATCGGCTTGCCGTCGCACAGCAGCTCGCCCGCGCTGTGCGGCTCCAGGCCGGCGAGCGAGCGCAGCAGCGTGGACTTGCCGCAGCCGGATGCGCCCACCAGCGTGACGAACTCGTTGTTGGCGATATCCAGGTGGATGTCCTGCAATGCGGCCGGGGGCGTGCTGTCAGGCGTGCCATCGTGCGTCTTGCCGCGGCCGAAGAATTTCCATACGCCGCGCACGCGCAGCTTGGGGGAKAGCGTCATGGACATGGCTTTAGCGCCTCGCGTGCAGGTAGGGAAACGCGCGCCGGTGCGTCCAGCGCAGCAACTGGTCGATCGCCAGGCCGATCACGCCGATCAGCAGGATGCCGGCGAAGATCTTGTCKGTCTGCAAGAAGCGCTGCGCCTTCAKGATCGAGAAGCCCAGGCCCKAGCTGGCCGCTACCAGCTCGGCCACAACCAGGTAGGTCCAGGCCCAGCCCATGGTGATGCGCAGCGTATCGAGCAAGGCTGGCTTGGCGGCGGGGACGATGACCAGCCGGATCACTTCGCCGCGGCTTGCGCCCATGGTCTGGGCCGCTTCGATCTGCGCCATCGGCACGCGGCGCACGTCCTCGGCCACCATCAGCACCATCTGGAAGAACGTGCCGATGAAGATGATGGCGATCTTGGCGCCCTCATCGATGCCAACCCACACCATCACCAGCGGGATAAAGGCCACCGCCGGCATATAGCGCACGAAATCGGTCAGCGGCTCCAGCAAGGCCTGCACGCTGCGGAACGTGCCGATCGCCAGGCCCAGTGGCAGGGCGATCACCGCGGACAAGGCCCAGCCCGAGAGCACGCGCAGCGTGCTGATGCCGATGTCGCCGGCCAGGCCCTCGTCGGCATACCAGCCGTGCAGCCGTTGCAGCACCTGCAGAGGGCCGGGCATGAAGACCGGCTCGACCCAGCCGCTGGCGGCCAGCCAGGCCCAGGCCACCAGCGGCAGCAGCAGGCCAAGGCTGACCAGCGCCGCCGTGCGGTGCGCCGGGATGGCGCTGCGTATGCCCCACCAGGGCTGGCGCTTGGCGTGGAATGAAGGCGTGGCTGGCGTGGCGTTGGCCGTGGCCGCCGATGGGGGCAGTACGTGCGCCGCGCGCGCGGTGGAGGGCAGGCGTGCTGTGTTCTCGCTCATGTCTGTCTCACTTCAGCGCATCGGCCAGCAGGCTGGCATCGACGCCGCGCGCCGGGTCCGGCTTGCCGTCGATCAGCTTGTTCTCCAGCAGGAATGCCGCAATGGTCGGCGTGACGGCCTGCAACGAGGTGGCTTGCGCCGGGTCCAGCGCGCCGTGGTTCGCGGCGACATCGAAGAACTTCGTGCCGGGCAKGAAGACGCTGTACTCATCGGGCTTCATGCTGACCACCTTGGCCATGATCCGCGCCGCCTCGGCGGGTTGCTCGCGGATGAACTTCTYGGTGTCGAACCAGGCGCGGATCATGCCGACCAGGTCGCGGCGCTTGGCGCGGATCGCTTTCTCTTGCGCGACCAGCAGGTCCGGGATCAGGCCCGGCATGTCCTTGGAGGTGAACAGCGCGCGGCCCTTGCCGCTGCGGGTGATCTGGTCGATCCACGGGTTCCAKACCACCGCCGCGTCCACGCGGCCGGTCATGAAGGCTGCGGCAGCGTCGCCGGCCGAGAGGTTGGTGATCTTGACGTCGGAGGGCTTGAGGCCGTTCCTGGCCAGCGCCGTGACCAGCACGAAGTGCGAGATGCTGTACTGCTCCAGCGCAACGGTCTTGCCCTTGAGATCGGCGAAKGACTTGATCTTGCCGCTGACCACCAGCGCATCGTTGCCCGAGGAGTTGTCGTTGACCAGCACGGCCTTGAGCGGCAGGCCCTTGGCCAGCGGCCCGAGGGTGTCCGACCAGGTCTGGGAGTTGGCGTCGAGTTGCCCCGAGGAGAGCGCCGCGATCGAGTCGGTGTAGTTGGCGAACCAGACCAGCTTCACGTCCGCGCCATGCTTCTTGAAGAAGCCCTTTTGCTCGGCGACGTACCAGGCAACCCATCCCGGCCAGTCGGACACACCGACCTTGATTTCGGCCATGGCCGGCCGTGCACCGGCGAGGCCAATGGCAAGCAGCGCAGCGCTCAGCAGGCCGGCGCACGTACGCCGGAACGGGCGTCGCGAAGGACGTGAGAAAGGAAATGCAGGCATGGTTCGGCTCCGATCGGCGGTGACAAATGGCAGGGAAGCCACCTCTCAACGAAGTGAACCTCCCGGGCTTTTGTCCCGCCGTGGAGCCTGGGCGCGAACTAGCGCGCCTGAGGCCGGTTGCTCTCGGACCAGGCATCGTGCGCATGGCACGACCGGAACCCTAGCTACCCTTCGGTGAGCGACGCTAGGTCGCCTCCCTGACCGAGAATAAGCAAACGCCATGCCAGTGCCTGGGAACGGAACCGGGGATGAGAAAGTGATTCGCAACCGCCTTGTTGCGCCACGCAGCGGCGTGCGATGCCATGCCCTGGTGCGGAAATGCGCACGGCATGCACTGCTTGGGTGCGGGTGGGGCCGCTTACAGTGCAAGGGCGCAATCCGGCGGGGGAAAGCTGCGACGGCCCCGCCTGAGCAAGATGCCTGGTTGTGCGCATTTGGGAGTCTATCGGTTCGCTAGCCTATTGAAAAATGGGTTGCATAACCTATAAAATTAGATATAAATGCTTAAAACGTAACATATATAGGGTAAATACCGTTGATTTATAGGTATGTCAACCTATTATGCAAGCAGGCGACTTGCAGTGATTCACACGATAGTCGCTCCTCTGATGCGGCGGGGAGAGACCTATGCGCTACGATATTTCCAGATGTACCACGGGCCATCGTATCGACCGCCTTGTTGGATTGCCTGCATGTTCAGGCAACCCGATTCTGTTCCCGGGTGCTCACGTAAGCACGACTCGGGACGGCTATCGGCATCACGGCATTTATGTCGGTGGTGGAAAAGTCGTTCATTACTCTGGATTTTGTGAGAAGTGGCTCAGTGGCCAGGTGGAGGCAGTAAGCGTTGGCGAGTTCGCGTCCGGTCAGGATCTCCAGATCGAATTCCAGGCGCTTCCAGCCTTTTCACCGATGGAAACCGTAGAGCGAGCCTGTTCCCGCCTTGGCGAGCATCAATACAATCTGATTACGAACAATTGTGAGCACTTTTGTACATGGTGTATTTATGGCCAGAGCCGTAGCTCACAGGTTGAGAACTGTTTGCGTGACCCCCGAGCTGCGTTGCGTACTGGAATTGGTTTGATCAAGGCTCTCGCCAGGACCTGGCTAATCCCTCGTCCTGCGGAGACGGGGGAAATGACCCGGCGTTCGGCCGTTTGAACTGATCTGCAGGCAAGGCCGGGTGGAATGGATAAATGGAAATCTATTTTGACGAAATAAAGTGAAAAAGATCGAGTTTACTTCAGCGGATATTTATGGGAAGAAAACGGAAGCGCGGACAAGACTGCGAGGGAATCGCGCAAGTCGCGTTCCGGAGTTGATTGAGGCTTCGATCAAGGTATTTGCGGAAGAGGGGTATGGCGGTTACAGCATCAACCGGGTAGCTGGGGAAGTCGGAATCCGGCTTAGTACATTGCAGCACTATTTCGCCACACGAGAACAATTGCTGACKGCAACGATCCGCGAAATGTACGGTCGTTACATCGAACGTTACGCGAAGCTGAGTTCCAATAAGCTGCAATCGCCTGAAGATCGGTTGAATACGATCATCGATGAATTCTTTGATGAGGTTCTTGCCGCAAGTTCCAACGTAACGCCATTTGTTCTCGAGTGCTGGACGCTTGCCGAGCACGACCCTTCGGTGAAGGAACTTGTGGKGGAGGGGAACAAACAGTTCCAGCAGATCTGGCACGATCTGATCGCGGCGATCAACCCGTCCTTGCCGGCGGAAGAGTGCGCCATTCGAGCGACGCTGATAGAAGCGCACGCTCAGGGATTGATGATCTTTTGSCGGCGAGGAGGGCCGGGGCTGCCGGACCAGGAGGCGTTGCGGCAGGCGACGAAGGTGTTGTGGAGGGCAATGAGCAAGGCCACTACGTGATTTGTCGGCGTTCACGACACGGGTAAACGCTGATGCTCCAGAAGTTGCAGAGTGGGTACGCTAATACTTTATACATAAAGTATTCCATATCTGAGTGCGGAGCCCGCTGCAACTTGGTGTGGCGGGTGTATGCAGGCAACCCGATAGTGCGGTCGGCCTCAGTTGAGGCGCACGAGCCATGCAGAGCATCCCTTGGTGGGTCCATATTTGCGCAGTTAGCTGGCCGGAAGAAAGGAATGGAACTTGCGTTGCGGTTAGCCGAACCCATCCCATGCTTCGCGCCACTGATTTAGTACACAGAGTTCATGATGGAAAGCCAGTTTTATGCCGACGACACCATCCTGGCTGCCGAGCTAGACCTCAAGGCAGCATGGTCGTTCTCAGAAGCGCTTTGCGGGCCGCATTCGGTTCATATCCCGACACCTGATCGTTTCAGGTTTCGTTACAGCGGACAAGTGCTAAAGGGCATGTCGACCACGGTTGGGTATATCGAGCACGGTACGGACATCACCGTGGATGTTGGCGCCAGGGAGATTCTCAAGACGTACAGCATCAGCATCCCGGTTTCCGGCGAGCAGGAGTTGAGGGGTCCCCAGGGTTCGCTGTTATCGAACATCGACTGCGGCGTTGCGGTATCGCCAGAACAGCCATTGCAGATGGACATTACCGGGAACTGCAAGAAGATCCTTGTCACGATATCCCGAGAGTCATTGGAGAGGGTGCTCGAAGAGATTCTCKGACAGCATACTGAAGCACTGCTGGTCTTTGAGCCATGCATCAAGGGCAATGAGGGAAGTGCCGGCGCCTGGTGGAGGATGGTCAAGCATTACATCAGTGAGGTCGAATGCGCGAGAGAGCTATACGGCTGCGGCACTTTTAGCCGAGATATCGAGATGGCCCTGCTGAAGGGCCTCCTGATCGCCCAGCCAAGCAACTATTCGGATCAGATCGGAAGGGCCCTGGGTGCAAGGATCCCGGGATACGTCGCGCGCGCCAAGATCTTTATCGAAACCAACTTCAGAGAGACGATACATCTCGAGGATATCGAAGCAGTCGCCGGTGTATCGCGGCTAAAGTTGTTCGAGAGCTTCCGCAAGTATTTTGGATTTACCCCCATTGCCTATCTGAAGCACTTTCGTTTGCGACAGGCACGCACGGAATTGCTGTCTGATCTTTCCAGGCAGAACGTATCTTCCATCGCCTTGGGCGTAGGGTTCAACCACTTTGGCCGATTCTCCGCCGACTACAAGCGCGAATTCTCCGAAACGCCGTCTGAGACCATCAGCAGGAAGATACGTCGCTAGTTCGGTATGCCGAATCTGATCCCCCACAGGCTAGCTGGGGGGGACACAAAGTTGACGTCATTCTCGGCCGGCGGCTACGGGTCACAACAGCAGTAGTACGGCGAGCACCGTACGTGGCAACAGAACGTAGCCCGCCCGCGGCATCGKGCTCCAGGTCGACAYAGCAAGCTGGCCCTGCTCCAGCGCAATAGCAACTTCCCGCGGCATATCTTTCCCGACTCGATGAGTCCGCGCGGCCGCCATTCTTCCCATCTTCAAAGTACGGTTGCCTGGCCCCGACGGCGCCTGCCCGCACCCGCTCCGCCCCCATGTTCTCAGCCCATCGCAGACCACAAAGTMGTCGCATGACGGGTCGGTCGCGTGCTCTAAAACAAGCGGCTCATATCCTGCCAATCACCCGAAATTTTCCGGACAGGCTTCTCCAAATATGTGGATAGCTGCGGCAGAGGCGGAATGGTCAAATCGCTACACACAGAAGCTACCTGAGCGCACGAGTGCTCCATACGGAAGGCAGCGTAACCCACGAGGGCATGTTGGAAATGACTACCACAATCATCGTTGGCAATCCAAAGCCAAAGTCACGTACTGCACACGCAGCGGCCATGCTGGTCGAAGCCCYGACTGGACGGGCGCCGGATACCGTGATCGATGTCGTTGATCTCGGCGCGTCGCTGCTTGGTTGGGGTGAGCCGGCGGTAGATAGCGCCGTGTCAGCGGTCTCCGGCTCCCGGCTCATCGTTGTCGCGAGTCCGACCTTCAAAGCCACCTACACCGGCTTGCTCAAGCTGTTCCTCGATCAGTTCGCCGGCGGCACCGGAATGCAAGGCGTTGTCGCCGTGCCACTCATGCTCGGAGCGGGGCCTGCCCATGCCATGGCGCCGGACCTGCTCCTGAAACCGGTACTTGTCGAACTCGGCGCTACCTGTCCCACATCCGGCTTGTACCTGCTGGAAAAATCATTCGAGGACGGCACCGCAATCAATGCATTTGCAGATCGTTGGGGCTCCATCGTGCGCACGTTGCTGTCCTCGCAAAGGGGGTAAGTCATGTCAGAGAACGCAATCAAGTGGCTGGCGGCAGATCCGCCATTCTCGGTGCTCGCGGAAAAAGGCGGTGAGTCCGGCGAGTTCCTGCGCAAGGCCTATGGGTGCTTCCCGACGGGTGTAGTGGGTGTGTGCGCAATGATTGACGGGCGCCCGGCAGGCATGGCGGCTAGCAGTTTTGTTCCGGTGTCGATTGATCCGCCGCTGGTTTCATTCTGCATCCAGTGGACCTCGAAGACTTGGGAAAAGCTGGCAACGGCCCCAAGGCTGGGCATCAGCTTTCTGGGGCACAGCCATGATGCCGCGGTGCGCCGCCTGGCTTCGCGGTCGGAAGACAAGTTTGATGGCCTCGGTCTCGGCACCACCCCAGGCGACGCGGTGTTGATCGATGGCGCGACGGTGTGGATGGAGTGCGCGGTCGAGACGGTCATGCCTGCTGGCGATCACGGCATTGTCTTGCTCAAGATCATCGCGTTGACGATGCGCCCGCATGTGGAACCTCTGGTCTTCCACGGCAGCGCCTTTCGCAAGCTGCTGTCACCGTCCGAATAGCTTCGAACGAATCCATCCATTGAGAACGAGGCCTTGAGCCTGCTTGTTTTAAACCCATGCTGTAACCAGCATTCTGATGATCTAGAGAGGTCTGCGATGCCCACAACTAAGCGAGCAACAGAAGTCKGCGTATTCATCCCGGTTGGCAACAATGGCTGGGTTGCGTCGGTAAATGCCCCAGCAACGCCCGGAACCTATGAGCACAATCTTCAGGTCACTCGCCTGGCCGAGAAGATGGGCTTCGATTTTGCCCTGAGCATGGCAAAGTGGCGCKGCTACGGCGGCCCCTCCAGGCACTGGGATATCACTCTCGAATCCCTGACAACGATGGCGGGCCTTGCGCAGGCTACCAGCTCGATCAAGATCTGGGGAACTGTGCACATGATGATCTTCCCTCCGGCTCTCGTCGCAAAGATGGTGGCCACGATAGACCAGATTTCCAATGGCCGGGTCGGGCTGAATCTTGTTTCCGGTTCGAACCCCCATGACCTCGGCCAACTTGGCTTGTGGAAGCCGCTGGATCACGCGCAGCGATACGGGCTCGCGGATGAGTGGATCAACGTCGTCAAGCGCCTTTGGACCGAGGATCGCGTCACCCATAAGGGTCAGTTCTACGAGCTGAATGATTGCATGTCGAATCCCAAGCCGTCGAAGATGCCCACCATCATCTGCGCCGGAGCTTCGGACCGTGGTTTTCAGTTCACGATCGACAACTGCCACGGCAGCTTCTTCACGGCCAGCGATGACGCGACATCAATCGCCCGCGGCAGGCGAGCCAAGGAGCTCGCGGCTCAGGCCGGCAAGCCAGAGTTCAAGACGTACGGTCTGTTCACACTGATTCCCGGTGAAACGGACGCCGATGCGCAGGCCCGCCTGGACCATTTCGATGCAGGCGTGGACCGTATCGCGCTCGCCACCCAGACGGCGGAGTACTCGTCCGACGTCAGCGCCAAGCAGAATTTTGCTGCCCAGTACTTCATTGACCAAGGTGCACGAGTGAGCTCGGTGCTTGGTGGCGCAATGACCGGATCGGCCGAGACGCTCGCGCGTCGCCTGGCCAAGACCATTATTGAATCCGAGCTTGACGGCATCACGCTCATCGTCCCTGACTTCATCAAGGACCTCAGCTTCATCGGCGAGAGAGTACTGCCCTTGCTTGAGGATTTGGGGGTCTCGACGAATGTCGGCGCAACGATGCGCGCGGCGTAAGCGACGGACCCTGTCAAATGCGAGCGTGCGCCATGCGTCGAACACGGGGCAACGCACGCTTGTTCAGCCTATATCCGAGGAGCAGTCTTGACCCGCACCCACATAAGCCCTGTCTTTCCCGAATGGGACTGGGAGCACGACATGCCGCCCGCGCCTGCGATTCGCGCCGGCAGCACCGTATACCTCTCTGGCCAGATTGCCCTGCGCCCGGACGGAAGTCTGGCTGGCGTGGGTGATCTGGTCGCCCAGTCGCGCCAGTGCTTCGAGAACATCCAGGCGATCCTCGCGCGTGTTGGTGGCTCGATGCGAGACATTGTCAAGATGACCACGTACTTTACCTGCGCGCTGACTGAGTCGGTGGCCCAGGAGTACTGGGTGGTACGAAAGGAGTTTTTCGGAGACCACAAGCCAGCCAGTACGGGCGTGCAAGTCAAGGCACTCCTGTTGCCCGCTTGCCTTGTGGAGATTGAAGTGGTCGCTGTCTTGCCGGAGCAAAGGTCATGACGACGAGTCCCGCATTCTCCGAGCGCGGCAACGTGCGCATCGCTTACGCGCGGGCGGGAGCAGGACCGCTGGTGGTCTTCCTGCATGGCGTCGGTGGCAACCKCAGCAACTGGGACGGACAGCTCGCGGGCCTGAGCGCTAATCACACGTGCGTCGCCTGGGACGCGCGCGGATATGGTGATAGCGATGATTCTGCCCGGCAATTGGTGTTCAGCGACTTTGCCGACGATCTGGATTTCTTGCTGAGCGAACTTGGGGCAGAGCGCGCGCATATCGTCGGGTTGTCGATGGGCGGCTACATTGCCCAGGATTTCTATCTGCGATACCCGGAGCGGGTGGCCACGCTGACACTTGCGGCGACGAGCGCGGGCGCGAACCTGCTGACCTCCGAGGCAAGGGAKGAATTCCTTGCGAAGCGTCTCAGACCACTCGAAGAAGGTGTCTCGATCGCGGAGATTGCCAAGGGACTCGTTGACATCCTGGCGGGAGGACGCGCCGACGAAGCGATCCGCCTCAGGTTGCGCCGCTCCCTGGAAGCGCTGCGGCCGGACTCTTACAAGCAAGCGCTGCAAGCTCTCGTCACCACTGATTTCCGCGAAGCACTGGGGCGGATTACGGTTCCCACGCTGGTCATTGTCGGCGACGAGGATCGCGTGTTGCCGGAAGCGGAGAGTCACCTGCTTGCCGCCAGCATCCCACGGAGCCGGCTGGTTGTCATCAAGGGGGCGGGTCACCTTTGCAATATTGAAGCGCCAGCGGAGTTCGACTCGGCATTGTCCGCGTTCCTAATGACGAACGCCGATGCCGGTGCTTCGATTCTACATAGGGAGGTGGAGTAATGCTCCAGAAACACCTGGAATCCATTAGCAGCACGGTAACAGGGGCGCGCGGCGTGGCGATCGACTTCCGTGAGGTGGGGCATCGTTTCAAGGCGTCTGACGGCACGGTMGTACAAGCGCTGAAGAACATCAACTTCAGCATTCGCCGTAACGAGTTTGTCGTCGTAGTTGGCCCTAGCGGCTGTGGAAAGTCCACGCTGCTGCGCCTCATCTCCGGCTTGATCAAGCCGGATACCGGCTCCGTTCATATCTTTGGCGACGAGGTCGCTGGTCCGCGTGACGACATCGGCTTTGTATTCCAGAAGCCCACGCTATTGCCCTGGATGAACGTGATGTCAAACCTCACGTTCCCGATAACCCATCAGGGCCGTCGCCTGACGCCGGGCGACATCGCCAGAGCCGAAGAGCTGCTCGAACTGGTTGGCCTGAAGGACTTCCGGAAGAAGTACCCGGATGAGCTATCAGGCGGCATGCAGCAGCGCGTGAGCATCGCGCGTGCGCTCCTGGCGGATCCGGAGATCTTGCTGCTTGACGAGCCATTCTCGGCGCTCGACGCGCTCACCCGGGACGAACTGAGCTTCGAGTTGATGCGGCTCTGGAGCGCACGGCAGAGCACGGCGGTCTTTATTACGCACTCCATTACCGAGGCGGTGCTGATGGCTGACCRGATCCTTGTGCTGGCGCCGAGGCCAGGCCGTATCCGCGAKATTGTGCCGGTGGAACTCTCCCGTCCTCGCACGCTGGCAACAATGCGCGAGCCGCTCTTCCATGATCTCTCCGACAACCTTCGCGAAGAACTCCTGAGCAGCCATGAACACAATTGAAGCCGGTAAGCGCCCGCTGTCGGCGCGAGAGAAGACGCCGTGGATGGCCCCGCGGGCGACGCTGCCATTCATCACCTTCTTGGTCATACTTTGTGTGTGGGAGGCTGCCAGTCGCTGGCTGGGGCTGCCTGAATATTTGCTGCCGTCGCCTGGCGCCATTGTCCGGGCTGGTGTTGCCGTCGGCCCCTGGCAGTGGTGGGACCACATCCAGGCGACCCTGCGCGTGATCGTGCTGGGGTTTCTGCTGGCCTTTGCGGTMAGCCTTCCGCTTGCTGCGTCGCTTCATCGATTCCGGGTGTTTCGCACTAGCGTGTATCCGCTCTTGATTGTGGTGCAGTCCACGCCCATTGTCGCGGTCGCCCCAATCCTCATTGTCACGCTCGGCGCCACCGATCTGGCGAGGGTTGTGATCACCGCCTTGATTACGTTCTTTCCACTGGTTGTCGGTATTGCCACCGGACTAGCACAGACGCCGCCCGAGTTGATCGAGCTCAGCCGGGCTCTAAAGGCTTCGCTGCGCAACGAGTATCTGCAGATCCGGCTTCCGTTCGCTTTGCCTCATGTCTTCTCGGCCGTCCGGGTGGCCATCACGCTTGCGGTCATTGGCGCCGTGATCGCTGAGTTTGTCGCTTCGGAAAAAGGGGTGGGTTACTTCATTCGGTTMGCGACCTCCTATTTCAAGATTTCCCAAGCGTTTTCAGCACTAGGCGTGCTGGTACTGATGAGTCTGGGACTGTTCCACCTGGTGACGCTGGTGCAACGGATCTGTTACCCGCGCAGCCTGCCCAAGTCGGGCGGTGAATGAGCGCGAAGAAGGAAGGTGTGACATGGGCGAAGTCATGGATCTCGTAGTCAAGCGGATGGCGGACGAAGCGGATGGGATCCGTTCGTTTGAGTTCGTGCGGGCCGATGGCGGTGTGCTTCCGCCATTCACGGCAGGTGCGCATATCGACGTGCACGTTCCCGGGGGGCCGGTCAGGCAGTACTCCCTTCTGAACGATGAACGGGAACGTGACCGATATGTGATAGCTGTATTGCGCGAGCAGGGAGGGCGCGGCGGCTCAAGGCGCATGCATGAGATCGTTCGTACCGGGACGCAGGTCAAGGTTGGGTGCCCACGCAACGCATTTGCCCTGGACGCGGGTTCTGCGCCGGCGGTGCTGATCGGTGGGGGCATCGGCGTGACGCCGTTGCTGGCAATGGCTAAACGGATGCATGCGAGTGGTCGCCCCTTCGTCCTGCATTTCGCAACACGATCGGTGGCGCGGACGCCGTTCCGTCGCGAACTGCAAGAGGCGCCATTCGCATCCATGGTCGTATTTCATCATGACGACGGCTCTGTGGCCCAGCGCTTTGATGCGCGACGTGCCATGGCAGATCTTGTGCCGGGAACGCATGTCTATCTTTGCGGCCCTGGAGGATTCATGGATGCTGTGGCCGCCGCCGTACGTGAGCGGGCGGACATTCACCTACACACCGAATACTTCGCGGCATCGCCGACGCTCACGCAAAGCGGTGGCGCCTTCGAGCTCGTCCTGGTCCGCTCCGGCATCAAAGCGATGGTGCCGGAGGGAACCAGTGTCGTGGAGGTCCTTCAGCAACACGGCATTCAGCCGGAGTTGAACTGCGAGCAGGGCATTTGTGGCACTTGCCTGACGAAAGTGCTGTGTGGCGACATCGATCACCGAGACCACTACTTGTCGCCAGGCGAGCGGGCGCGCGGTGATTGCATGCTGGTGTGCGTATCCCGCGGAAAACCGGATTCCACTCTGACAATCGACCTCTAAGGAGAAGAAAGAATGTTCCTCCCCATCAAGAACACAACACCCAACAGCCCGCGACCGGCCGATAGCGGCTTCACGGAGTCGGACTGGGCGATCCTTGCGTCATTCTGGCATCCGGTGGCCCTGTCAACGGAAGTTTCCGACGGCCCGGTTGGGGTGGAACTGCTCGACATCCCGGTGGTGCTCTACCGATCATGCGACGGCGTCAAGGCCGCGCGGGATTCATGCCCGCATCGGAGCGCAAAACTGAGCCTCGGGTMGGTCAAGGATGGCAATMTGGTGTGCGGATTTCATGGATTTGAGTACGACGCCGCCGGGACATGCGTGCGGATTCCCGCGCTGGCGCCGAACTTGCCGATACCGAAGAAGCTATGCCTCCAGAGCTATCTCTGCAAGGAGCGCTATGGCTTTGTCTGGGTGTGCTTGAGCAACGAGCCTCGTGCGGACCTTCCCGAGTGGCCCCAGGTGGAGAATGGTTCCGGGACGGTGGCAATTGTGCCGCCCAGTGTATGGGATACGTCCGCTGCCCGCCATATCGAGAACTTCAGCGATCTTTGTCATGTGCCGTGGGTGCACACCTCGACGTTTGGCGGCCCCGAGGTTGTGATCCCTCCCTACGAAGTCTCCGTGTCCGGCCTCAACCTGGCGTTCGAGACCAACGTGATTGAGCGGACTCGTTATGTCGAGGAGGGGCAAGGGTCTGCCGCAGATGAGCCGAGGTTCAATCGTGCCGTCTATCGCTATGAGACCACGCTGCCGTTCTCATGCACGGTACGGGTCCACCATCCGGATTCCGGCTCCGTCTATMGTGTATTCGACGTGGGTTCACCCATGACGGCATGGACCACCAAGATATTCCAGATTGTGGTCGATGAGAGCCGGAAATTTGATCCTCAAGCGCTGATCGAGTTCACCGAGCGGATCAATGTTGAAGACCTTTCGCAGGTGGTGGCCCAGTGTCCGCAAGCATTGCCTCTCGACCTGAKAAATGAGATCCACATACCTGCGGATCGCATGTCGGTCGAGTATCGCAGGGCCATGGTAGCGCTGGGCCTGGGGGCTGCGCAGCCAGACTGAAGTCGTCTTCCAATCCTTTACACACCTTCTTCCGGGGCCGCGTGAGCGGCAGACCTGGAGGGGTAGCTGCGTCGTGAAATTCTTGTCAGGAGGTTCCCATGAGAAAGCATCGGTTGAACGCAATGGTAGTTGCTGTTGGGCTGTTGGCGGGCGTCATGGGCACAGCCCGGGCCGCCGACAAGATCATTTATCAGCTCGGTTGGATACCCAGTGGCGCTAACGGCATCGAGTATCTGKGCAAGGCCGATGGTTACTTCAGCAAAGCGCAGTTGGATGTCGAGATCCGTAGTGGCAACGGGTCAAGCGATGCCATCACCAGGGTGGCGTCCGGTTCGGCGGATATGACGGCGGTGGGCATCGATGCGGTTTATGCCGCAATTGCGCAGCAGAAATTGCCGATCAAGGTGATCTACAGCATCTACAACAAGAAGCCGGATTCCATTCACCTGATCGAAAGCTTGCCGGTCAAGAGTCTGAAGGATCTTGCCGGCAAGAAGTTGGCAACCTCCGTCTATTCAAGCGTCAACGTGGTTTGGCCGCTGTTCCTGCAGAAGAACGGTGTGGATCCGGCCAGTGTGAAGCTGATGAAGGTCGATGCGGGGGCACTCGCACCGCTTATCGCCAGCGGTCAAGTGGATGGCGCCCTGGACTGGGTGACCAGCGCTCCGACAGCGGCGTCGGTCATGAAGGCGGCGGGGAAGTCCCTGCGCGTGCTTAAGTGGTCCGACTATGGATACGACGGGTATGGCTACGTCATTGTCGCAAACGAGCACTTCCTGAAGGAAAAGCCGGAGCTTGCGAAGCGCTTTCTCGACGCCTTCAACAAGGCCAGCGTCGCGGCCGTCGCGAATCCCACGGCGGTCGGCACGGCGATGGCGAAGATCGTTCCCGGGTTGGACGCAAAGGTGGCGGGCGAGGAGTTTGGCGCATCGGTGTCGTTGATMGACAACGAGATAAGCAAGAAGGATGGCCGCGGCAATTTCAGTCCCGAGCGCGTGAACGCAACGTGGGACTGGGTGGCGAAGTCGCAAGGCTTGTCGTCCAACGTCCTTGATCCAATGGTAGTCATCGATACCCGATATCTGCCGGGCGGCAGGTAGGCGCGGGCAGGCGAAATCCCCCAAGTTCCGGAATTCGCCTTKGGAGGCGAACACGGTTGAGCTCAGCTAACTAGAAAATCTGACGCCATGTGGAAACTGAAGAAAGCACCCCATGGGGCGCTTAAATGGACGACGGTCCTGGCACTCGCATCATTCTGCGCGAGTCCGCGCGCAGAGAATTACTCGCAGACCAATATCCAGTTCGCCTAT
Source organism: Cupriavidus sp. 05T41 (assembly GCF_056396525.1). Classification (NCBI taxonomy): domain Bacteria; kingdom Pseudomonadati; phylum Pseudomonadota; class Betaproteobacteria; order Burkholderiales; family Burkholderiaceae; genus Cupriavidus; species Cupriavidus sp. 05T41. Next base: position 21,443 of record NZ_JBFTLQ010000028.1, on the reverse strand, counting down.
GCGCCGAGCGATCCCAATGACTATGTCATGGGAACGGGCACCAATGGAAGCCGCGAGACCCTGCGATTCGAGMATTTTGGAACCTATGCCCTGGGTGATAACTATGTCCTGTTCGATGCCTACAGGGGCCGTGACCTTGGGCAGGATACTTCGAACCGTCAGAACTACTTTCTCTGGAATTCGCATCTGAGCTTGTCCAAGAGCACCGGCGCCAATCTGTCCTATGGCCCGATCCAGGATGTGCTGGCCATGGTGCGTGTGGAAGACGGCAGCTACTCGCACTACCGGGCGGTTTCCGCAKGCCTCAGCGTGTATTGGGATTTACCGTTCACAAAGGGATCGATGCTCGAGACTTCGATCCTTGCGAGGAAGAAGTGGTACACGGTAGGCCCCACCGATGTGCAGGGAACCCGGCCGCTGCTCCGCCTGTTCTTCCTGATTCCATTTCGCGTGGCAGGTCTGAACGCGACATTCAGCGGACCGGTCTACTTCAGCCCGATCATCGGCGGCGGGGTGGACATCTATCTTGAACCGGAAGTGTTCGTGAACTTTGGGCCCAAGGATGCGTTCGCGTTGGGCCTTCGCCTGGAGCACCACTCCGTCACTGGCAACAACGTTCTCAACAGCGCCGGCAACAAGTCTCGCACGACGCCGAATATCGTATTCCGCTGGAACTGGTAACCGGCCAAGTCACTGACCCACCGAGGTGGGTCGCATAAATATGGAGGCATCAATGAGTACCAATCGTGGCGTGGCCTATATCAGCCAAGGCGTTGTCGAAGTCCAGAACATTTCCTTTCCGAAACTTGAAGATCCCCGTGGCCGCCGAATTGATCACGGCGTGATCTTGAAGGTCGTCTCKACCAATATCTGCGGATCCGACCAGCATATGGTGCGCGGCAGKACCACCGCGCCGGAGGGTCTCATTCTCGGGCACGAAATCACCGGGGAGGTCGTGGAGGTGGGTCGCGACGTTGAGACACTGGCGCGTGGAGACATCGTCTCGGTGCCATTCAACGTCGCGTGCGGGCGTTGCCGGACTTGCAAGGAGCAGCATACCGGTGTCTGTCTCACGGTGAATCCGGCGCGTGCCGGTGGCGCGTACGGCTATGTCGACATGGGCGGCTGGGTCGGCGGGCAGGCAGAGTATGTGATGGTGCCGTATGCGGACTTCAATCTATTGAAGTTCCCTGACCGGGAGCAGGCGCTTAGCAAGATTCTCGATCTGACCTGCCTTTCCGACATCTTGCCGACGGGCTATCACGGCGCCGTCAGTGCCGGCGTGGGGCCAGGCAGTACAGTCTACGTCGCGGGTGCTGGTCCGGTCGGGCTAGCGGCAGCGGCATCGGCAAGACTGCTGGGCGCAGCCGTGGTGATTGTGGGCGATGTGAAGCCGGCACGGTTGGTGCATGCGCGCCAGGTCGGATTCCATACTGTGGACCTTTCGCTGGATGCCACGCTGTCCGATCAGATCGAGCAGATCCTTGGTGAGCCGGAGGTCGATTGCGCCGTTGATGCGGTCGGTTTTGAGGCGAGAGGGCATGGGCATGCAGGCGCGCAACAAGAGGCGCCCGCTACGGTCCTCAACTCGCTGATGGAGGTAACCCGCGCGGCCGGCAAGATTGGCATTCCTGGCCTGTATGTTACGGATGATCCCGGTGCGGTCGATTCAGCGGCAAAGCGCGGGGCGCTGAGCATCCGCCTTGGCCTCGGCTGGGCGAAGTCGCACAGCTTCTTCACGGGACAGACACCCGTGATGAAGTACAACCGCTCTCTCATGCAGGCCATTCTTTGGGACCGGCTCAAGATCGCGGAAGTGGTGGGTGTAGAGGTGATCTCCCTGGACGACGCTCCCAAGGGCTACGCGGCCTTTGATTCCGGCGCGCCAAAGAAGTTTGTGATCGACCCGCATCAGATGATTGCGAAGGCTGCTTAGGGAGGGCGGGGTGGCAGCAAAACGGAGGGCATCTTACGACGTCGCTTCACATAAACTGCCCCGGTCGTTGGCACTCCGGATTCCCACTAGACGGAAGATTCAGGCGCAACGGGCCACACTGTTGCGAAGTTTGTCTGCGCCGACGGCGGCGCCATGGGCACGCTCAATGCTTGCGGTTGCGAATACGGCGCGCAAGACCAGCTTTATTTGCACTCTAGGCCGAGCGAAGTGCAGGGAATATAAGTGATACGAGATGGTACTTGATCCAGCTTCACCAGAGCTCGTGCTAGCGATAGTAGGTACGGGCGCCATGGGCCGGGGCATTGCCCAGATCGCGGCACTGGGCGGGATCACTGTCCTGCTGTATGACGCACGGGACGGGGCAGCCGAGGAGGCGCGGGGTGCCGTGGCTAGCGCGCTGTCCCGCCTTTCATCGAAGGGGCGTTTGCCGKAGGAGGATGCCCATGCTGCCGCCGGGAGGCTGGTAACGGTCGATGTGCTCGATGACGTCAGACCTGCCCATATCGTGCTGGAGGCGATTGTCGAAGACCTGGAGGCGAAGCGGGCCTTGTTCCGCGCGCTGGAGGCAATCGTCTCACCCGGCTGCGTTCTCGCGACGAATACCTCTTCACTCTCCGTAACTGCTATCGCGGCCGCCTGCGCGCGGCCGGAGCGAGTCGTGGGTTTCCACTTCTTCAATCCGGTTCCGCTGATGAAGGTCGTCGAGGTCATCGATGGCGTCCGGGGCGATCGTGCGATTGGCGACGCCATGATGGGACTGGCGAAGCGCTTGGGCCACGCTCCGGTCCGCGCCAAGGATACTCCTGGCTTCGTGGTCAATCACGCCGGCCGTGGATTCGGCACTGAAGCGCTGCGGCTAATAGGCGAGGACGTTGCCACCCCATTGGAGATAGATGCGATCATGCGGGATCAGGCGGGGTTCAGGCTCGGTCCTTTCGAACTCTTCGATCTGGTCGGGCTCGACATTTCCGTGCCGGTGATGGAATCGGTCTACCGGCAATACTTTGACGAGCCGCGTTTCCGCCCATCAGTGCTGGCGACCCAGCGCCGCGCTGCAGGCCTGCTCGGACGAAAGAGCGGGGAAGGATACTACCGCTACGTCGAGGGTAGTCCGGTCCGGATGAAAGCGCAGGCGCTGCCGCAGGATCGGCCCAGCGCCGTGTGGATTAGTCCGGCGGATCCGGTTTTGGCTCAGCGAGCGGTCGATCTGTTCACCGCCTTGGGGACACCGCTGGAAAGCAGTGTTTGTCCCAGTGCGCAAGCGCTATGTATCGTGACGCCTCTGGGTGAGGACGTCAGCAGTTGCTGCGCACGGGAGCTATTGGATGCGAGACGCACAGTCGGGCTGGATCTCTGCTTTGATACTTCCCGACGGCGTACGTTGATGCTTTCCCCCGTGACGGACCCGGCTTTTCGGCGTGCGGCTCACGGTGCGCTCGGCTCCGATGGCGCGGGCGTGAGCATTGTGCGGGACAGCGTGGGGCTTGTGGCCCAGCGGATCGTGGCGACAATCATAAATATCGCTTGTGATATGGCACAGCAGGGGATCGCAACTCCGGCGGATATTGATAGGGCAGTTATGCTTGGTCTTGGCTATCCGATGGGGCCACTCACGTGGGGTGATCGTCTGGGAGCGCGTACGGTGCTGAAGTTGCTCGACAACATGATGCAACTGAGCGGCGACCCGCGGTACCGGCCTTCCCCCTGGCTTCGTCGGCGGGCACAACTGTCTGCCTCGCTGCATTCTGAAGAGCCGGCCTTGTCATACTGAACACCAGACAATCGCGAACGCTGAGTTGTGTAACGCCACTCACGGAGGCACCGTTCGCAATGCGGCTCGCGGTGGCATGCATATCTCGATTATCCCCGCCCGTCGTGCGACCCACGAATTCAGCGATGCAATAGAGAACGATCCCGGCGCTTCGCGATGAGGCCGAGCAAAGCTCCACGCTCCACATTCCACTCTTTGGGGCGAACACTGGCACCAGTGCGGGAACCATGGGTCATGGGGAAAACGTAACAAGAAKATGATTTCAGAGCAATTTAGGGACACGTTGCGCGTCGTGGCCGAACTGACCACGACGCAGTTCGAGGAGTTGCAGGCAACGATGGAAGGTATGCAGGCCAAAGACACCCATCATCCGGCCATCGGGATGGGACATGGGGGAAAGCTCGCGATTGTCAACAGGGAGGCGGCGCTTCCTCGAGCGTTGCAGACCAGGGGAGGCGTGATCCCTGGACGCGTCCATCCTGGGAGTTCAACCGGCTCCAGGCCTGCCGCCATGGACAGCTTGCCTTTCGTGGCCACATTCAGTAGCGCGAATTCGTCACTGGCAGCGACCGCCAACGATCCTCAGAAGGCCAGCTCCTTCCCGATCGTAGTGCGGGTGGATATGGCGGATGACGCAACTGTCGTTGCGCAAACGCCAGCAAGCGGATTCACACAGAATGMCGACGCCGTGGCGGATTCAGGCGTGTTCCCCGAGCAGCAATGCGCCGTCCTCGTTCTGCTGCTTGAAGTGTTGCCCGACAAKGTGGTAGCGCAGCATTTCTCCATGACGGAAAGGGCTGCCAAGGAGCACGACATTGCGGTCATCTGGCGGCTTGGTGTAACCAGGCGCAAGCAAGCCATTCTGATTGCAAAACGCCAACCGCTAGCACAGGCCCCAGGCTGTAAGCACTCGCGTACCAATCCCGGCGCACGGGACGACAACAGCCCCACTCGGCAGGTCGGGACAATCACTTCGGCGCCGCCCGCAGGGCTGGGTCTTACCCAACGCCAGGGAACGGTACTCAATTTGCTTCTCGAGGGATTATCCAACAAGCTCATTGCGCGCCGTCTCGGTCTGGCTGTAAACACGGTGAAGGAACATGTGTCTGCCATCTTGCAGCGGCTCGACCTGCGCTCCCGTGCTGAAGTAATCTCGCTCCTGGAACTGCGCGTGGGCGCCGAGCAGACGGGTGGCAGCTTGTCACTCACCGCCGCGCCGGCAGGCGTGCAGGATAGAACGACCGAATCGGCACAGCGTACCCAAATTACCCCGGAAGCCATGGGCCTGACCCAGCGCCAGGGCTCAGTCCTGATTCTGCTACTTGAAGGATTGCCAAATAAGGTCATCGCACGGCGCCTGGGCTTAACGKAGAATACGGTCAAGCAGCACGTGTCCGGCATCCTGCAGCGGCTGAGACTGCKAACCCGGACCGAAGCGATTTCGCGAATGAAACGCTACCATGTGCGACACATGGCAACGGTTGGCCAGCCTTGAGCATCGCCAGTTGCAGTCGACCCACCCTCCGCCGCCCCCAGTGTGGCCCGCGGGCACGGGTGTGTCGTCGGTGTGGATTCTGTCGGTTCACATCGCATACTGGCGAATGGTCTCGCCCCGCGGTCGCAGCAGCGCACTACTTGATGAATTGGAGGGGGATTGTGCGTGATCCCCTATCGCAGGCATTCGTCGATCACGCAGTTGGTCGGTCAACTGCAGCGATCGTGTCCGGCGCCGGACGCGTACGCCAGGTCTATGTTGGCATTAAGGGCTGCATCTACAGATGACCCATTTTCTCTCGCTTGGTCCGCAGGTAGCGCCGATTCTCGGCGTTCTCGGGAATGTGCAAGGGCACTTGTGCCAGGACATTCAGCCCGTGCGCAGCCAGGGCTGCCCGCTTCGTGGGATTGTTGCTGAGCAATCTCACTGTGCTGGCGCCAATGTCGAGGACAATATGGGCCGCCTCATCGTACGTGCGGGCGTCGACGGCGTGGCCGAGATGGGTATTGGCGTCGACGGTATCGAACCCCGCGTCCTGGAGCCGATACGCGAGGATCTTCTCCGCAAGTCCAATGCCCCGGCCCTCATGGCCGCGTACGTAGACAACGATGCCGCAGCCCTCGTCTGCAATACGACGGAATGCAAGCTGGAGCTGCTCACCACAGTCGCATCTGAGTGACGAAAATGCGTCGCCGGTCAGGCACTCGGAATGCACTCGGACCAGACATCCCGGTGTTTGTGCGGGATCTCCCATCACTAGCGCAATATGCTCCAGGCCGGTMGTGGTGCTTCGATATGCAATCGCCAGAAAGGTGCCGGTAGAGAGCGGTAGCCTGGCCTCGCCACAACGCTCGACCAGCCCGGTTGGCTTTGCGGATATGGCCGGAAACCGTAGCCTCCGGGCGTCGCGCAGTCTCTCCAGATGATGGTGCTCCAGCGGGGTCATGATGTCTATTTGTTCAGCKGCGKACATGCAAATTCTCTCGATGTTGGGGCGTATGGCGGTGGGGCTAGGCCGCCCAAAGGTTGGCTTTGGCTATCGCGGCCGGAGCTTCCAGAAACGACACCACCTCCAGCCCATAGCCGGCCATGCTTGGCAGACGCCGTGGGCTTGCCAGGAGCGTCATCCTGGCGATGTTCAGATCGCGCAGGATTTGCGCTCCAATGCCGTGCGTGCGCAGGTCCATTGGCTTTTGATCAAGCGCGCCACCGTCAGGCGCTGACATGTGCGACGCCAGGGCTTCCGGATCCTCGCCACAGTTCAAAAGCAGGGCGGCACCTCTCCCCGAGGCTTGCAGCTTTGCAAGTGCTCCCGACAGGGACCAGGAGTGCCGGTTGGTATTCACACTTAGAAGATCCATCATCGACATGGGTTCATGCACCCGAACGAGTACTTMGTCGGCAGCCGACCACTGGCCGCACGTTAGCGCAAGATGTGTTCCTCCGAGGTGGTCACGGAAGACGATGCAGTTGAACTCGCCCTGTGCAGTGTGCAGTATTTGCTCGGAGACTCGCTTGATCAGTGTTTCATTGCGGCTGCGGTACTCGATCAGATCTGCAATGGATCCGATTTTGAGACCATGCCTGCGAGCGAAGATCTCCAGGTCTGGCATGCGGGCCATGGTCCCGTCGTCGTTCATGATTTCGCAGATGACGGCAGCGGAAGAGCGGCCTGCCATCGCCGAAAGGTCGCAGCCGGCCTCCGTGTGCCCCGCCCGCACGAGTACGCCGCCGTCACGGGCCTGCAAGGGAAAGATGTGCCCCGGCTGAACGAGATCGCCCGGTGTTGCATCTCGTGCAACCGCTGCCTGCACGGTTCTGGCGCGGTCGGACGCCGAGATCCCGGTAGTGACGCCGCGGGCCGCCTMGATGGAGACCGTGAACGCGGTGCCGTGTGCAGCACCATTGCGAGTGGTCATCGGTGGCAGGCGCAGGCGCTGGCAGTGCTCGCGTGTCAGTGTCAGGCAGATTAGCCCGCGACCATGCTTGGCCATGAAATTGATGGCATCCGGGGTGATGTGGTCGGCGGCGATCACGAGATCGCCTTCGTTCTCTCGGTCTGCATCGTCGACCAGTATCACCAAGCTGCCGGCAGCGAGATCGGCCAGGAGTTCCGGGATCGTAGATAGAGAGGGGTTCATGGGTACTCTAGGTTGGGATTGCCGCTGTGCKGGCTTGTGGCCGGCGGTGAGTGTTGCTCTTGGCTTCTATTGAAGCGTCTCGAGTGGCACAGATCTAGCCAGATAATGGGCAAACGATGTCCGGAAATCCTCGGCACCACCCCGCCGATATCCGCGCCCTATGCTGAGCCTGCGCGATATCGAGGAAGTGCTGTTCGAGCTGAGCGGTGACCCTGCGTGCCAATGCCAAACGTTTGAAAAGTTCTTTGACAACAAGACGGCCGGCAACCCCAACTACACCTCGATCATCGATGAGCGTCAGTACAAACGCATCCAGAGACTGCTCGATGATGCGCGCGCCAAGGGCGCGCGCATCGAGTCATGCGGGCCGATGCCAGTTGGCAAAGAGCGAACGCTGCCGCTGCAGATCGTTACGGACGTCACCCCCGACATGCTGGTGATGACCGAAGAACTCTTCGGCCCCATCCTGCCGGTCGGCCCGTACGACACGATGGACGAGGCGATCGGCTTTATCAATGAGCACGCGCGGCCCCTGGCCCTGTACTGCTTCAGCCGCGACCGCGCCGAGCGCGACGATTTACTCGGCCGTACGCACTCGGGCGGCGTCTCGGTCAACGACTGGGGCTGGCATGTGGTGAATCACGACGCACCCTTCGGCGGCATCGGCAACTCGGGCATGGGCAACTATCACGGGGAAGAGGGCTTTCGCGAGTTGTCCCATGCCAAGACCGTGTTCAAGCGGCAGCGCTTCTTCCCCATCGACCTGTTCTATCCACCCTACGGAACGGTMATCCAGCGCCTGGTACTGCGGTTCTTCCTCGGCCGGGCCGATCCCGCTCTGGGGGCCTCGAACAAGCACTGAAGCAAGAGTACGGCCACGACGATATGGGCCGTCGTTGGCMAGCACGTTCGGTCCGGTGTMCACTTTCGGGCGCGGTGCGCTACCGCAATGCGCACGGGCGGGGCTGGGACGGCCGCGGCGCCATGCCGGACTGACTGTAGCGGGCGATCCGCGCCAGGCAGACGGTGGAACATTTCCGGGTGCCCATCGCGGGCCCGCAAGCACCTAGCTCGCTGCGCTATCCTTCGCGAAGCGTTCTGCGTAATTTTTTGGGGTCACCCCGAACCGACGCGTGAACGCCTTGCGTAGCACGTCAAAGCTGTTGTAGCCATAGCGCCGTGCGATTTCCTCCGTCGACCGCCCACCTAGTTCGAGCGCCCGGCACACTGCTTCGAGTCGGACGGCCTCGACGTACTTTGCTGGCGTAGTCTTCAGTTCTCGCTGGAAGGTGCGTATCAACGTCCTGACGCTGGTTGCGAGCCTATCTGCCAGGACTTCTACCGTAAGGCTCGCTTCGAGGTGCTCGCTGATCCAGAGGCACAGTTCATCCAGGCTTGAGCCGGCCGTGCGCTGGGACTGAAGGGCGACGCTGAATTGCGCCTGTCCGCCCGGACGTCGCAAGAATAGGACAAGATTCTTGGCGATCTCCAAGGCCACATTGTCCCCCATGTCTTCGCCGACCAAGGCAAGCGCAAGGTCGATACCCGCCGATACTCCAGCGGAGGTGTAGATGTTTCCGTCTTTCACCCATATTGGAGTCGGATCGACCTGCACCTTGGGATAGCGTTCGGCCATGCTTTGCGCCACACCCCAATGGGTCGTTGCCCTGCGACCATCMAGGAGTCCTGCTTCAGCCAATGCGAACGCTCCGACGCATATCGAGCATATGCGCCGCACTGTCCGCGCGCGCGTTCGGAGCCACTCCATGGTGGCCTTGTCCAGCTGATCTGATGATCTGAAGCCCGAAGCCACGATCAACGTGTCGATTGGCCTGTGTGCACGACGCTCCTGTTCAAGCGTCCTGTGTCCCTTGAGTCCAATGCCGGTTTCGCTCTCGATGTATATGTCGGCGCCCGCACAAACCAGTTCCAGTGCATAGGGTGCAGTTTTGCCCTCGTGAAGCCGATTCGCGAAGGCAAATACTTCCGCCGGGCCGATGACGTCGAGCGCATCGACGGGTGGCAATCCCAAGATCACAACTCGCCTCGGCATCGCCCCTGCACGCGGGCCGCGTGATGTCTTCCGTTCCCTCATCGAGGCCTCGCCTTCCGACCAAAAGCCCATTCTGGCACAAATCATCCAAAAACAGTCATTTTTGCCAACCCCGGGCGACCTACACTGGGAACCTGATCAACTTGATATTTGCGGAGGACATGTGGGCACACCTGTCATCATCGGGGGCGTTAGCGATCCCGATTCCGAGCTTACCCGTAAAGCTGCCTCGCTCGTCGAGCGCGTCCATTCCAAAGCGATGTGGGGTCACGTACACCGGACGTGGTGGTGGTCTGAATTCCTTGGTCAGAAGCGTGGGTTGAAGTATGACCGCGAGGCCGTCTACCTTGCCTCGTTGCTGCACGACCTGGGACTTACGGAAGAATTTGCTGCCGATCAACGCTTTGAAGTCGATGGCGCCGATGCCGCCAGCCKATTCCTGCTGGCKAACGGCTACGCGGAATCGAAGGCACAACTGGTCTGGGACGCGATCGCGCTTCACGCCAGCGCCGGCATCGCCGACCGCAAGGAGCCGGAAGTCGCTCTTGTCCACATGGGTGCCCATGTGGACGTCATGGGGCTCTGGATCGAGGAACTTACACCGTCCCTCATCGACGATGTCCTGCAACTCTATCCGCGTCTGGGATTCAAAGCCGCGTTTCAGGCGGCGCTAGCTGAAGTTGCACGGAAGAAGCCCCACACGGCAATTGGCACGGGACTAGCAGATATCGGACGTCGTCACGTGCATGGTTTCGAGATTCCGAACGTTTGCGACCTRCTCGACCACGCCCCTTTCGAAAGCTGAACCGCGGTCTTGCCGGAGAGGATGGCTCTCCGGCAGCTGAGACGCCGTCCTGATTCGATAAGCTCATTGTCGATTGCAGGTCACGAAGCGGCAATTATCAGCAGTTGCGGCGGCCATCCGCCGGTTCGTCGCCGAACTGTGACGCGGTGTCCTCAAGCCCAAATCACTTGGGGCTTGTTACCCGGTTTATTGAAATCGTCTGGCTGATGTCCCTTACCCCCCCCTCAAGCCTAATCCACGTCGCTTGAGGTGCGGCGGGTCAATACAGTTGGCCGTCCGCCGCAAGCGGTCCGCCGCGACGCACGCGTGGATTCCTGAAAGCATGTTGTGCGATGGCTGATTGCTCACCGGAAATGGCGTGCGCGGGCTTGTGCTGTTCAGCGAGTGGCATCAATCCAGGACTCACCGATGTCCTGTTCATGGGTTAGACGATGAAACGCACAAGTACCGATTCCGCACCTGTCGGCGAGCGGCTGGACTATTGGCGAGACGCTATCAGTCGCGCCTTCGTCAAGCTGGACGTTGACCCCGCCAAGCTCAATGGAGGGCGGCAGTTTTCTGGTTGCATCGCCCAGAGCGATCTCGCGGACATTGAACTTGCGGTGGTGAATTCCAGTGGCCAGCATGTGCGACGGACTTCGCGACTGATCCGGCAGACTCAGGAGGAACTGTTCCTGGTCAGCTTCCAATTGGCAGGTGAGGGGGAAGTACGCCAAGATGGTCGACGTGCGGTACTTGCAGCTGGCGATTTTGCGATCTATGACAGCACGCGTCCCTATGAACTCGTGTTCCGGGAGGACTTCGAACAACTGGTGGTGACGGTGCCACGCGACCGGCTGCGGGTGCGAGCACCGTCGGCGGAGCGGTTGACGGCCGTCGCCATTCGCGGCAGTCAAGGCATAGGGCGCCTGCTAGGGGAGTTGGTGGCGGGATTGCCAGAGCATGCAGAGGCGATGGCTGGTCAGACACAGGCGTCTGTTTCCGACGCCGTGCTCGATCTCGTCGCTGCGGCTCTTGCGACTTTGCCGGCTTCGCAGGCCGGATCGCTACCGACCTTGAAGCTGTTTCACTTGAACCGGATCAAGTCCTATATTMACGAACATCTATCCGACCCGGACTTGAGCATCAGCTCGATCAGCGAAGCGCTCGGTATGTCCGTCAGCTCACTGTATCGGGTGTTCGAGGTGGAACCGTGTTCGCTTGCCGAGTGGATCTGGGATCAGAGGCTGCAGGCATGTCGGGCGACGCTGCTCGACGTTGCCTGTTCCGGGTTAAGCATCAAGCAGGTCGCTCTGAGCTGGGGGTTCAACGATCCCGCACACTTCAGCCGCGCGTTCCGGAGGCGGTTCGGCCAAAGCCCGGCTGCGTTCCGCTCGCGCGACTAGCAGCCGGGCCGTCCAGTCCCTGTGAGACGGCTTGAACCGAGGCGTCGTTTGAACGCTCAGGCCTGTTCACCTTCTTCGAGCTCGGTATGCTCGACGGCCCGCATGCCCGCGGAGTTGCCGTTTGCGCTTTGGCTGGGCTTCGCATACACGACACGAGGCTTTGGATTGCGGTCCAGCAGCAGTTGTGTCACGTCAGGGCGAGAGTAATGCCCGGCCGGATCAGCAGCTGCCTTCGCGAGGGTGATGGCGGCCAGGTCAATGTCCGCATACAACAGCCCCTCCGCGTCCGCAGGCAGCGGATCGGCCAGCGACCGTCCGTCGGGACCGTAGATTTGCGCGTGGCCGCCCCCCAGCTTGAGGAGCGCTTGCTGCTCGGGTGTCTCGCAAAGCATGTCGATCATCTTTTGCGAAACCGTCGCGCACGGCGCAACCACGAAGCACTGGCCCTCGACCGCATACAACCGACTCGCGGCGTTGTTTACCTCTGGTCCGAGCGCGTAAGCCGCGTCGACGTAAAGGGAGAAGCTGGGCCAGGCGGCGATATGGACCTGCTCATTCTGAGCATACATCGCGTATTTGGTAAGTGGCTGAAGATGTTCCCAGCAGCAAAGGGCGCCAACCCTGCCGAGGTTGGTGTCGTGAACAGCCAGGTCACTGCCGTCGCCTTCGCCGAAGATCGCGCGTTCGACATGCGTGGGTTTCAGCTTGCGGCGCGTGGCAATGGTCTTCCCTTCAGGGCTCAGGATGGCCTGGGCAATGTACAGGCTTCCAGCGTCTTTCTCGCTGAAGCCAAGCACAACGGTGATGTTGCAACGCGATGCCGCTTGGGCGACGCGCTCAAACTGCACGCTGTCGATGACCATCGAATTGTCGTGGTATGCCTGGATGAATTTCATTCCCCAGATCGGCGCACCAAGCCAGGCAAACCACGGATAGCCAGGTATCCACGTTTCAGGGAAGGCAATGAGACTTGCGCCGCCTCGGGCGGCCTCTTCGATGAGCGCAATCGTCTTGTCAATGGTTGCCTMGAGATTCAGAAACTCTGGCGCCGCCTGGACAGCAGCTACMCGATAGCGGGGATGTTCAATGGGCATAGTGGTCTCCTGATGTGTGGTGCCCAAGCATAGGCGGAAAAGATCCGACTCCCTTGTCTGAGATTCCTGCCTGTCTTGTGCTGGCTTCTTGGGATGCCTTGCTTGCGTGGGCGAACTCATATCAGACTACGCAGCTATTCGCTGAGGGCTTTAGCGCTTCACTCGCACCGTCGTTCTATGCGKGGCCGCTGCGGAGCTCGTACGCGTTGCTGAAGTCCAATCCACAGCGGCTAAAGTGCGAGCAAACCCGAAGTGAGCAGAATGCATACATAACCTACGAATAGAACTGCACGGCTTGCAGTTTTGCCTGTGCGCTTCGCAGCCTCGCCTTCCGTCAGGGATCTGATCGCAACTGGCTCGGCATAGGACTTTCGGTCATCCATTCCGGCCAGGATTCACCTGCCGGATACTCGGGCTAGGGCTTGTCAGGCGCCAGACACTTGCTGACGAGTCCGGCATATCGCTGAAGGTGTGCGCAAACGGGAAGCGTTCATATAGATTACCCCGTATGGCACACACGTCCTTTTTCGCCAATAATGACCCCACATCCATCACTGGACGAGGGCGACCATGCGATACAGTCCCGATGCCATCCGCACCGTCGCCCTGGTCGGGCATGCCGGGTGTGGCAAGACATCGCTTGTCGAAGCGCTGCTGCACCAGGGCGGCGCCTTACACGCGCCCGGCAGCGTGGAGCGCGGCACCACGGTCAGCGATTTCGACCCGTTCGAGCGCAAATATCATCACTCGCTGAACTCTGCCGTMGTCCATCTGCACTATAGGGACACGCGCATCTATCTGCTGGATACTCCCGGATATCCGGACTTTTCGGGGCTGTCGATCAGTGTCCTGCCCGCTGTAGAGACTGCCGTCATCGTCATCAATGCACAGACCGGCATCGAAATGACCACCCGGCGCATGATGGCGTGGGCGGAGGAACGCAAGCTCTGCAGAATGATCATCGTGAACGGTATTGATGGCGAAAAGGTCGACCTTCCGGGGCTTCTGACGCAAATCCAGGCGACCTTCGGCATGGGATGCCTGCCCATCAATCTGCCGGCGCAAGGCGGCCGCGAGGTGGTGGATTGCTTTTTCAACCCTGCCGGCGACGCCGATTTCCTGTCTGTTGCTGCGGCGCACAACGCGCTKGTCGATCAAGTGGTCGAGATCGACCCAGCCCTGATGGAGCTATACCTGGAGCAGGGCGAGGCCATCAACCCGGAGCAGTTGCACGAGCCCTTCGAACGGGCGCTGCGCGAAGGTCATCTGGTGCCGATCTGCTTCACGTCAGCGGCCAACGGCGCYGGYATCGCGGAATTGCTCGATGTGTTCGTCCGGCTCCTGCCCAATCCCTTGGAAGGGAACCCGCCGCTCTTCTATCGCGACGCTGGCGGCCGCAAGGAAGTCGTGCGCGCCGAGCCGGTCGCGGACAGGCATGTGCTGGCCCACGCCTTCAAGATTGTCATGGACCCATACATCGGCAAAATRGCCGTGTTTCGCATCCATCAGGGCACGATCAGGCGCGATAGCCAGCTTTATATCGGTGACCGGCGCCAGCCATTCAGGGTCGCTCATCTCATGATGCTGCAGGGCAAGGAGCACGTGGACGTCACGCAAGCCGGGCCAGGCGATATCTGCGCCACGGCCAAGGTCGACGAGATCGGCTTCGATGCCGTGCTGCACGACGCCCCCGAGGACGGCAACATCCACCTGACCCCGCTCCACTTCCCCATGTCCATCTATGGTCTGGCGATCGAGCCTGCACGCCGAGGCAACGAGCAGCGCCTCTKGGAGATTCTGCAGAAACTGAGTGCGGAAGACCCGTGCCTGCGCATCGAACACCCGGCCGGCACCAACGAGACGGTGGTACGCGGCCTGGGCGAGTTGCACCTGCGCCTCATGCTGKAGCGACTCTCCGAGCAGTACAAGCTCGAGGTCGTGACACGGCCACCGACAATCGCCTATCGGGAAACCATCGGCACCAGCGCCGAGGGGCACTATCGCCACAAGAAGCAAACCGGGGGCGCCGGGCAATTCGGCGAAGTCATGCTGCGCGTCGAGCCACTGCCGCGAGGCACTGGTTTCGAGTTCGTCGACGCCGTCAAGGGCGGCGCCATCCCAGGCCAGTTCATTCCCGCCGTGGAAAAGGGCATCCTGCAGGTCATCGACAGCGGACCGCTTGCCGGCTTCCCGATGCAGGACGTGCGCGTCACCGTCTTCGACGGCAAGAGCCATCCAGTCGACTCCAAGGAAGTGGCATTCGTCTCCGCGGGGCGGAAGGCCTTCGTCGATGCGGTGCTGAAAGCCCAGCCCATCCTGCTTGAGCCTATCGTGGACATTGAGGTGATGACGCCGGAAGCGTCGATGGGTGACATCATCGGCGACCTGTCCGCCAAGCGCGGGCAGGTTCACGGCACACGCACGGCCGCCGGCAACGCCGTGGTCGTTGTAGGGCAGGTCCCATTGTCCGAACTCAACGACTATCAATCGCGCCTGAACGCGATCGCTGGCGGACACGGCAACTACAGCATTCAGATCAGCCACTACGATCCGACGCCCCCCGCCCAGCAGGAGCGCATGGCGTCGAAACACAAAGAAGCAGG
Source organism: Cupriavidus sp. 05T41 (assembly GCF_056396525.1). Classification (NCBI taxonomy): domain Bacteria; kingdom Pseudomonadati; phylum Pseudomonadota; class Betaproteobacteria; order Burkholderiales; family Burkholderiaceae; genus Cupriavidus; species Cupriavidus sp. 05T41. Next base: position 6,139 of record NZ_JBFTLQ010000028.1, on the reverse strand, counting down.
GCGATAGCGGGGCCCGGCTCCAGCATTAGTACMGTCGGCCGGCCGTTAGCCGGATCTTGATTTGGCCGCCCTGACGGTCCGGCCGGCCCCGGCTTCGCTCGTGGTAGATTCCTTTCGCTGTCTTCACGCCTTTGCGGTGCAAAGCCGAGCGGGTGTTTGCCCTTGCACCGGCTCGCGAGTTGACAGCTTTCTGCGGCAACGGTGACACATTTACATCTGATACGGTCTACGGCTGCTGCTGCACGGCCATCCAATACACATGCATCCTCAATCGTCCGATCTAGTTGGTCATCATCCGTCCATCGTCGCGTTGCGCGACCTGGTGACGCGCGTCGCGCGCAGCCAGGCCCGCACGGTGCTGATTTATGGCGAGACCGGGACCGGCAAGAGCCTGATTGCCCGGATGCTCCATGAGCAGTCTGCCCGCGCCGCGCGCGACTTCATCGATATCAATTGCGCGGCGATTCCAGCCCAGTTACTGGAATCGGAACTGTTCGGCCACGAGCGAGGCGCATTCACCGGGGCCGTGGTCAAGAAGGAAGGGCTGATCGAGGCGGCCAATGGCGGCACGGTATTCCTGGATGAAGTGCGTGAGCTGGACCCGGTGATGCAGTCGAAGATCCTCACGTTGCTCGATACCCGACGGTTCCGGCGCGTGGGTGCGGTCAAACCGATCAGCGTGGACGTGCGCTTCATCGCGGCCACCAACAAGATCCTGCTGGGCGAAGTCAACGCAGGGAATTTTCGCGAGGATCTCTACTACCGCCTGCAAGTCATMGCCATCAATATCCCGCCGCTACGCGAGCGCGGCGACGACATCTTCCTGCTGGCCCATGCGGCGCTGGAACGCTACAACCTGCAGTACGGCAGTCGGATGCGGCATTTCGACCCCGAGGTGGCGCGCATCTTCCGCAGCTATCGCTGGCCGGGCAATGTGCGCGAGCTGGAGAACCTGCTCGAACGGATCTGCCTGCTGGAGGAGGGCGATACGGTGCTGCCCGGGCATTTGCCCGCGCGTATCCTGCGCGAGGTCTCCGGCGCTCGTGCCACGGAGAAGCTGCCCGCGCCGCGGGCCCGTGGCGACGCAGGCACCGATGTGCACGACAATCCGCAGGACGACGGCGGGCTCGACTATTCCACGGCGACGGCTCGCTTCCAGACCGGTCTGGTACGCGCTGCGCTTCGCCACGCCGACGGCAACATCGGCATCGCAGCGGAACGGCTCGGTCTGACGCGCCATGCATTGCGACACCAGATGATCAAGCTGGGTATCACCGATGCGTGAAAATCGCACGCGCTGCGTGTGAATCGCGCGTTAAATCCGCGCATGGTATTTTTGCGTTCCGTTTAGTGCGTTGATTTAAAAGGAGAATTGTCAATTCTTGAGTCTGGCATGGATTTCGCTGAAAGGGTTCCAGGACGGGCATCGGTGCCCGCGAACGCTCTGGAGACCTGACACATGCAGTCACTGAAGATCATCTGCCCCAACGGCCATCTTGGCTTTGCGCCGTTGCGCATCGCCAGCTTCGAACTGGGCGTGGAAGCCGGGCCGGACTACATCGCCGCCGACTCGGGCAGCGATGACGTGGGGCCAGTGCCGCTGGGGTCCGATACCTCGACCAGCCCCGAGGCATGGCAGCGCCACGACCTCGAGCAGATGCTGCTGGCATCGCGCAAGCTTGGCGTGCCGATGATCATCGGCTCGGCTGGCGATACCGGCACCAACAGCCGTGTGGACCTGTACGTTCGCATCATCCAGGACCTGGCCCGCCAGCACGGGCTAAAGCGCTTCAAGCTCGGCTACTTCTATTCCGAGGTGGACAAGGGCCTGCTGCGCGCGAGACTCRACGACGGCGATGCKATCACGGGGCTGGACGGCTTTGCCGACCTCACGCACGACGAACTMGCTGCCACCGAGCGCGTTGTCGCCATGGCCGGCGTGCATCCGTACGTCGAATTGCTGCGCCAGGGCGCCGATGTCATCATCGGGGGCCGCAGCTCCGACGCGGCCTTGTTCGCCGCGCCCGCGCTGCATCATGGCTTCTCGGCGGACCAGGCGTACTACCTGGGCAAGGTGCTGGAATGCGCGTCGTTCTGCGCGGAGCCTTATGGCGGCAAGGAGACCGTGATGGGCACGATCTCGCACGACGATGTGCGCGTCACCGCCATGCACCCCGAGCAGCGCTGCACCGTGGCGTCCGTGGCGGGCCATGCGATGTACGAGCGTTCAAATCCATACGACGAATTCGTGGCCGGCGGCCGCCTCGACATGCGCGACTGCCGCTACGAACAGGTGGACGAGCGCACCACCCGGATCACGGGGTCGCGCTTCCACGCTGACGAAGCGGTGCGCGTCAAGCTCGAAGGCTCTGGCAAKGTGGGCGAACGCTACGTGGGGCTGTGCGGCGTGCGCGATCCATACACGATCGCCAATATCGACCGCGTCATGGCATGGGCCCGGGAGCAGGTGCGACTGCGCTTTGGCGACGAAGGCTACCAGCTTCATTACAGCGTCTACGGGCGCGACGGCGTGATGGGCGAGCTGGAGCCGCTGCGCGACCGGCCCGGCCACGAGCTCGCCGTGCTGGTGCAAGGCGTKGCGCCCACGCGCGAGATGGCCGAGGAAGTGACCATGACCGGGCTGCGCCAGATGTTCTACGCGCGGCTGCCMGACGTGAAGGGCACGGCCGGATCGGTGTCGTTCCCGCTGGACGAAGTGCTGCACGCGAGCGCGGCTTACCGCTGGACGCTCAACCACACCATCGCCGTGCACGATCCGCTGGCGCTGTTTCCCACACACCTCGTCCACGCGGGCGTCTGATGCAAGCCATCCTGGAGCCKAATATGCCTACTCAGAAACTGCACGAACTGGCCAAGACCATCCGCAGCAAGAACGCCGGCGTGAACAAGATCACGTTCGACATCATCTTTCGCGAGGCGGCGCAGTATGAGCGCGTCAAGCGATCCCGCGCGATCACGCGCGAATCGATGGCCGCGCTGTACCGCATTCCGGTGGAGCGCATCTCCGATTTCGTCGAATACGATCCCGCGCTGGCCATCAAGTTCACGATCTATCGAAACCGCCCCAGCGGCTGCGCGGGCGATGGCGACATCTTCGGGGCCCAGCAGTACGCGCCGCTGCTGGACCTGGACGTGCCGGCCTGAGCGGCTCGCCCCCTTGAATGATGTCATTTTCATTTCCACGCTGATCCCGGAGGTGCCGTAATGCGCTGGTATCGAACGACGTATTTTGACATTGCAGGCCGTCTGCTGGCGGCGCTGCTGCTGGTTGGCGCGGCTGGGGCCGCAGGCGCCCAGACTTCTGCGCCAGCGGCGCCCGACGCGGTGCCGCCGCTGGTGCGGCTGGTGGTACCGTTCACGGCCGGCGCCAGCAACGATGTCATCGCTCGCGGTTTGGCCCAAGGTCTGGCTCGGCGCCTGGGCACGACCGTGATCGTGGAGAACAGGCCGGGTGCGGCCGGTGTGGTGGGGTCCAACTTCGTCGCCAAGTCACCGCACGATGGATCGGTGCTGCTGCTGACGTCATCCACGCTGCTGACCGCGGCGGCCACGCAACCGAACTCGCCGTACGACCCGCTCACGGCCTTTGCGCCGGTGGCCATGGTGGCCGATGGGCCGATGCTGCTGGCCGTGTCGTCGGCGATGCCCGCGCGCACGCCCGCGGAGGTGCTGGCCGCAGCGCGAGCCAAGCCGGGCAGCATCACCTATGGGTCCGCCGGCGTCGGCTCGCTGGGGCAGATGGCCACGGAACTGATGTGCGTGTCGTCGGGTGTCAGCATGATGCACGTGCCGTACAAGGGCGCGTCCAATGCGTTGATCGACCTGGCGGCCGGGCAGATCGACGTAATGATCTCCAACTACAGTTCGCTGGCCACGCTGATCAAGTCGGGCAAGGTGCGTCCGCTGGCCGTGACGTCGCACGAGCGCAATCCTGCGTTTCCGGATCTGCCGCCTCTGGGCGCATCGGTTCCCGGCTATGTGGCCGACATCTGGGTGGGCGTGCTGGCGCCGGCCGGCACGCCGGCGCCGCTGGTGGAACGGCTTAACCGCGAGATCGCGGCGGTGGCGACATCGGATGACCTGAAGGCGACGCTGGCCCAGGACGGCGCCCGGCCGTCCGCCGCCAGTGCGGACGTGTTCGGCAAACGGATGAAGCAAGAGCTGGCGTTGTGGAAACGGATCGCCACAGAGCGCAAGATCGTGGCGGAGTAGCGACCAGGCAGGGCATCGCGCTCGGGTGCCGCTGTATCMGTTTGTCGGTGGTTCAGAACGCGGGGATGATCGATCCCTTGAACTGCGCATTGATGAAGTTGCGCACTTCGTCGGATTGATAGGCCTTGACGAGCTTGCTCACCCACGGCTTGTCCTTGTCCTGAGGGCGCGCGGCAATCAGGTTGGCGTACGGGCCGCGTGCATCCTCAATGGCGATGGTGTCTTTCTGCAAGGACAGTCCCGCCTGGTAGGCATAGTCATTGTTGATCGATGCCGCCGCGAGGTCGGGCAGCGCGCGCGGCAGTTGGGCGGCGTCGAGTTCCACCAGCTTGAGCTTGCGCGGATTCTCCACCACATCGAGCGGCGTCGCGTTGACGCCGTTCTGGCCCACGCCTGCTTTCAGCTTGATCAGTCCTGCCTTCTGCAGCAATAACAATGCGCGGTTGCCGTTTGACGGATCGTTCTGGATACCGATCTTCGCGCCCTCCGGAAGTTCATCGACGCCGCGATACTTCTTGGAGTAAATCCCCAGCGGCGCAGTGATCGTCAAGCCAACCGGCACTATCCTGTAGCCGCGCGTCCTGATCTGGCTGTCGAGGAATGGCTTGTGCTGGAAGGCGTTCGCGTCCAGGTCGCCGGATGCCAACGCCTCGTTGGGCTGCAGGTAGTCGTTGAACACCACCACATCGATCGTCAGGCCGTCGCGGGCGGCCACCTTCCTGACCAGGTCGAAGATCTGCTCCTGGTTACCGGCCGAGATGCCCACCTTGATCTTCGTCTTGTCCGGCGCACCTTGCGCCAAGGCGGATCCGATGCCTGCGACCACGCCAATGCCAACCCCAAGCGCCACGATGAGGGCGCGMACCCGCTTGTTCATAGTTATGGTCCCCGAATGGAAATGAGCCGGAAGCGGGCGCTACGCGTGACCAGCATGTCCCGCGCAGCGCCCGCATTGCMGACGGTGGCTCATTGTCGGGGGCGGGCGAATCGGCGCAAAGGAAGGAATCGGTATGACGTTAGTCGTGCGGCGCTGGAACAGCCGCGTCGCCGGTGGCGGCTTCAGAAAGCCAAGACCGCGCTGCGCCGACAGGAACTCGCCAACCACCGCGCCGATCATTTGCATGGTGCCGAAAGCTTCAGCAAGCCTTCGGCACCGACTGGAGGTGATTAGTGCTCGATCACCGGCGCATGCACAGGCGCGATCGATTCGTGCGTGGTTGCCGTACGTTGCGCAGCCTTGTGCACCATCGTGTAGGCATAGTCGATACCCATGCCGTACGCGCCAGAATGTTCCTTGGCCAGGCCGGTCACGGCATCGTATGTGTCGCGGTTCTTCCAGTCGCGCTGCCATTCGAGCATGACCTGCTGCCAGGTCACSGGCACCACGCCGGCCTGGATCATGCGCTGCATGGCGTAGTCGTGSGCTTCCTTGGTCGTGCCGCCCGAGGCATCTGCCACCATGTAGATCTCGTAGTCGCCTTCGAGCATGGCGMTCAGTGCGAAGGTGGTGTTGCAGACTTCGGTCCAAAGCCCGGCCACGACGATCTTCTTGCGGCCGTTGGCGGCCAGTGCGTCGCGCACCTTCTGGTCGTCCCACGAGTTCATCGAGGTGCGCTCCAGCGTTTCCTTGCCRGGGAACACGTCAAGCAGCTCGGGGTAGGTRTAGCCGGAGAACGAATCGCTTTCGACGGTGGTGATCGTGGTCGGCACGTCGAAGATCTTCGCTGCCTTKGCCAGGCCCACGACGTTGTTCTTCATGGTCTGGCGGTCCATCGACTGCACGCCAAAGGCCATCTGGGGCTGGTGGTCGATGACGATCAGCTGGCTGTTGCGCKGGGTCAGGACTTGCAGTTTGGCGTTCGACACGATGTTCTCCAATTAAGGTGATTCAATGATTTTGAGTTTT